>JACQJU010000069.1 GCA_016204905.1 Candidatus Gottesmanbacteria bacterium
AGAAATTTTTAAGATATTATTAGGATTAATAAGCAAGCAGCATAAAATTTTCGAAAGTGAAGTGAAACCGCAGTATTAAGAAATTTTTGCAGATCGCATACGGAATCTTAATGTTAGTATAATAATAGACCTAAGAATTTAGTTATAAATAAATTGAATAACAACACACTTTATGATCTTAGAGTCTTACGAGCAAAAAAATTTCTTATACAAGGTTTAGTTAATCAAGAAAATTTTATCTGCGAGCTTATAGAGTAATTTTGCGAGCAAATTTTAGTAATATGAACAAAAAAGGCCCTGCCTGCCGGCAGGCAGGTTTTACCATCATGGAACTTATGATAGCAGTCACTATAGTCTCTATCATCGCCGTCTCCTTCTATTCTGCAAATCTTCTCACCCAACTGAAAAAGGGTAGAGACTCCAGAAGAAAACAAGAAATGACTACTGTCGTTAAAGTACTGGAGGACTATTATAACGATAAAAATGCCTATCCGACCGTAGTCCCTAGTTCCTCTGGATCGATAGATGGTTTAGGTTGTAAATCCAACCCCCAAGGCTTGCAGCCTTATATGTCCCAAATTCCCTGCGACCCCCAGTACCCCTCACATACTTATTTATATACCACCGATGATCCGACCGCTCAGCAAATTAGAATCTACGCTATTATGGAGTACCCCAAGGATCCTGATGTAATGAACAATGCTTGCTCTATCGGTTGCTCAGTTGGTGGCCAAAATTATAATTATGTCATCACCAGTTCCAACGTTGATCTATCTACTCCCGTAGAACCAGGAGCAATAATACCGTAAATTCTAATCTAATCAAAAAATCATGATATCTTGTAATCACCTTAATTTTACCAATGGGTGACGCAAGGCGGGGAGCCCCAGCGCCGGGGTCCCCTTGCCTGCCTCGCCGGTAGGCGGGTGGGTGGCGCTGGGGCTGCCGAGCGGCAGGACCCATAAATTAAAATGAATATAAATGAATGATTCTTTACTAAACAAACTAATCATGATCATACTTACTCTCTTTCTAATCTTACTCCCCATCTTCTATCTTCCCATCACTACCGACTTCTTCGAATTCAACAAGATGGCCCTACTTTTTATAACTAGCCTGATACTACTCCTCCTCTGGTGCCTGAAAATAATCACAGAAAGGAAAGTTCAGTTCTTCACCACTCCCTTTACTATTCCTATCCTACTATTTGCCCTCATCACAACGATCTCCCTCTTCTGGCAATCCTCCTATAAAATGGGTTCTCTTCTGTCTCCCCTAGGCCCCATCACTATCCTTTGCACTCTTCTCCTATACATTATTATTACTAACAATCAAGGTGAAAACCTCCAACATTCACTGAGTCTAGGTTTAATTGGTAGCGGTGTTCTCTTGGCAGCCCTTTCTCTCCTCTCTTTATTTTCTATCTTTGGTCTGCCCAATCCCAATGGCACGATCTATCTGACCTCTCTTTACCTACTTCTACCAGTCTCTTTTTTGCTATCCAAAATTATTTCCCAGAAATCACCCCTATTCATAGCCATTTTTATTTTTATAATCATTAGCGAAATTGCCCTTCTTATTAGCCTAAAAAACTCTGGTATTACCGTACTTCCCTATCAAATAGGCTTTTCTATACTCAAAAGTCTCTCATCGTCTGCTCGCTCTCTTATACTAGGTATTGGATCGGGAAATTTCCTGACTGCTTTTACACTAGCTCGACCTGCCGAGCTCAACTATACTCCCTACTGGAATATACTTTTTACCACTTCTTCCTCCTATCTACTGACCTTAGCCACAGAATTAGGTTTTATTGCCGGCCTCATATTCCTCTTTTTTCCCCTGCGTCTTGGCATTCTGGCTATACGGGGAAATAAATTACTCAAAAACCCCATTATATATCCTCTTTTCATTGCTTTTCTTATCCAAATTTTTACCATAAGTAATATCACCATCTTTGTTTATACTTTTATATTACTATCTCTTATTAGTACCCCAAAAAAGATTTTGGATCTCCACCTCAAAAGATTCTTTCCCTTTTTATTAGCCCCTCTTATCCTGATAGTTACAACAAGCCTTATACTGTTTATATTGGCTAGCAGAGTCTATTTGGCAGAGGTTTATTTCAAAAAATCTCTCGATGCTATACCCAAAAACCTTGGTCAAGAGGTCTACGATTTCCAAAAAAAAGCTATCCGCGCCAATCCCTATCCAGACAAATACCATAGCGCTTTTTCTCAAACTAGCCTAGCTCTCGCCAACGCTCTTGCCGGAAAAAAAGATCTAACCAAAGATGACAATCAAAAAATCTTACTCCTCACTCAACAAGCCATAGATGAATCTCGAGTAGCTGCCTCTCTGGGCATAGGCAATGTCAATAACTGGACCAATCTTGCCGCTATTTATACCTCTCTTATGAAACTAGTGCAGGGATCAGACGAAAGAGCTATTAGTGCTTACCAACAAGCAATCGCCCTCAACCCTCAAGATCCCCAATCACAACTATCTCTAGGAGGCATATATTATGCCAAAGGAGATTATGACGAGGCAGCTAAATATTTCCAAAAGGCCATCAGCCTCAAAAAAGATTGGGCCAACGCTCATTACAACCTTGCCGCTACTTATAAAGCATTGGGAAAGATTGATGAAGCCAAAAAAGAAATGGCGATAGTTCTCTCACTAGTACCCGTAGACTCTACCGATTATAAAAAAGCCCAAGAGGAACTGGAAAAACTGAACAGTATGTAATCAACATGATTTATTTGCGGGTGACACGAGTTAGGGGTCAAAAATCAGTCTTCCCAACGAAGTATAAGCTTTTTGAAGAGCTTTGAAGACCTGCCTTTGGAAACCTTTAGGATCTATTATTATCTTTCGGTGGCAGGGCTTCACAGAGTGAGGAAGGATAAAAAATATATTTAAGTAAGGTGGTCCCCGAACGTCTCTGAAAAAAGTCTTATACGAAGTTGGGAAGATGAGGATATCTTACCCGAGCTCCTTGATATTTCCGAAAAAGACCCTTTTTCTATTTCTTCGTCTCATAAACCATCGATAACACCGCCCCAGCCAGTATCACAACATAAAGTATTATCCCCGTAAAAAATGCCTTTATTGCAAAAAATATCCCTTCTTCTTTATAGCAAAACCACAAAAACTTCCTCACCCCCCATAGATGAATAAGAAGGAAAGTTAGTACTATCCATGTTAGTATCCCACTTAAGTAACTTAAGTTACTTAAGTGACTTAAAAGAGTCAAAAAGCCAAATCCCGCCAATCCCGCCGCTGATAAAGTAGTAATCGCCTCCTTATTCGTCGTAGTCACAGGATCAAATTTTTTTCTCTCTCTATAGATTCTGGTCCAATAATAGCTTCGCCAGAAATATTTCTTGGCAATTGGCCAAAATCCTTCAAACTCATGATGTACTTTCACTCTGGGATTAAATATCACAGCATATCTTTTAGATATCCTGTAAGTTAACTCAATATCTTCTACTAGCGCTGCTTTATATGTCTCATCAAAGCCTCCCAATCGTAAAAAAAGGTCACGCCTGATAGCCGCCACTCTAGTGGAAAAGAGATAATAATAATGTGTCGGATCTCTTTCATTGATCCAATAACTCCAATCCCTTAGTGCTTTAAATTTTGGAAAGAAAGCCTGATTTTTCTGCTCTTTATCCCAGACACCCGTCAAAGCATGAACATCTGGGTCTTGGAAAGATTTTATTAGCTCTGCAAATGACCTTTTATGTAAAATGACATCACTATCCAAAAAAAATATTATCTCTCCTCGAGCTAATTTCGCTCCTGCATTTCTAGCATGTGCAGGCCCGCTATTTTTCTTAAGCGCTAGTATCCGAAGGTTAAGTTTTGTATGCTTCACCGCAAACTGCTGGACTAATCGGATAGTACTATCTTTAGATTTATCATCCACCACAATCACTTCTCTTTCTCTTCCCCTATTTTCCTTATATTCCCCATAACCCTTATTCCTCCCACTCCTCTTACTCTCATGAATAGATTTAAGTAACGGAATAATAGTTTCTTCGGCATTATAGGCAGGAATAACTACAGAAACACGAGGACGCATAAAACTTTATCATAATAAGCTTTTCTTATTGTCTTATCAAGACTTAGCAAAAAAAATATGGCGCGGGGTGTGTTGGCTGAAAAGCTCAGCCACACCCCGCGCCCCGCGGAAAGTATTCGATTGAGAATCGCTTGTTAATCGTGTCCAGGTAGAACAAGCGATCCATCATCTCCCGGCTTGATGTCCCAGATCATTATGAAAATCAACCCCAACATCAGGATCACACCAATCACCGCAATGGGTGTAACAAAGGCCTCCTTCCATGAAGGTTTCTGCCCCTGCCTGATCTGGAGAAGATAGAACATCAAGACGGCTAGGAGATAAAAACCAACGATAACACCCGCTGGTAGCAACATGGCTCCTCCTTTTTGGGAACTCATCCGGTCGTTATCACCGAATTTTCGATGGACTCGACATCCACCCTTCCATGTGGATCGACGGAAAATCGATGTCCCCCAACCTCAAAATGCCATCCTCCGTCTACCGAGTAGCTCCTAGTCGACTCGGAAGAATCGGGCGGTACCAACCCTAACCCGATGGCTGTTTTCTGAGCCAACACTAAGGCTTGCTCCTTTGTCATACTTCCTCCAGGTCCTAAACTGGCCGCGTTTTAGATTGACGGCGCTGGGCACGACGGCTTTTCATCTTAAAACGCTTCCGCCCAGCTTTACTCCCGCCTCCTCCATGTTTCTTTGCATGCCGTTCAGAGGCTCCATGACCATGTTTTCCGCGACCACTATTTCTTTTCGCCATTTTTCCTCCTCAGGAAATCAGATGGCAAAGGCTTCACACCATCTTTTTTCCATACTGAAAAAATTATCGGAGAGGACGATTTCTCCGATTAATTACCATATATGCTTACAATTCTACCCCTCCCACATGGAATAAAAGCGCCTTTTCCAGGCTCAATTTCGCCTCGCGAAGTTGGAGAGCCTAAAAAGCCACCATTCCGGTAGTACACTACGCGCTTGTCATCCATCTTGTTAACCACTTTGAGATTGATGTAGTTGTACATTGTGATGTCAACTAAAGAGGGCGAACGCACCTCGAATACAGAGGTAGCTCCCTCGCAGACAACCGGCTTAATCCAGCCCTCATAGATGGAAGAACTTAACAATCCCAACACGATCAGCAATAGGATCACTATCAGGATTGCAGACACAGACAGAAAGCGTGGCATATATATCCTCCTTCTCTCCGCTTTGACATCAGAGGTGATTTTGCCCTTAGATTTCACCTCATTCCATTAAGATTTTGGGCAAACGAGTATCGAAATTTGACCATTGCAGCGCCATTTGCAAGAGGACCTCTTGCAAATGCTGTCCAGACGGTCTATCTCCATACCCCTTCGCCCAAAACCTTCCCTGGTAAACAAAATGAATACTTTCCGCGATTTATTAATGTGCAAAAAAGGCAATTTCAGGCGCCTATTGCCTTTTTGCCTTCTTTTGAGGGTTTATAACAGATAATGCTAATTACTGTCAATTAATTAGAGCAATAAAGATCACTGACAAAATGACGCACGTGCGTCATTTTGTCAAAAGTTCCACATACCGATTCCGGTTCTCACACCTCCAATGTGATATTATATAGACACCTCGGTAATTTAGATCTCCAATGATCTCTTGGTTTCTAAATACCTACTAAACCCAGCAGGTCTGGAAAAAGCCACTACATACTTTATTCCTTCTTTATATGCATAATAAAGAGCGTTTTCAATAAGCATCACGCTAGGGCTAGTAGACGATGAAATCACAATTTTGTGCTTTTGCGAAATTTTGGGATACATCATCAATACATTATACCCCATCGCTTCGCTATCTTCCGGTCGCCCATTCTCCAATATCTTCCACACCTTTGCTCCCCCCAATCCCCCTTTTGCTTTTTTATGAAAATTGAGTACATGGTCGATATCTTTAGATATATAATCATTAATATATTTTTTTGCGTTGGAGTAAATAAGGGGCGAGGGGTAAGCATTTTGCATATCATCAAAAGAATCAGGAGGCGGGATTTGCCCACCTGCAAATGATTTGAACGTCGACTTAGATAAAAGGTTCGAATTAAAAGTTAGATTAGAATGTCGACGTTCATATAGTGAGGCAGGAAATTTACTATGTTTCTCCCCAAAAGGTGGCCGAACGTCATTTGCAGGCTGCGGCAAACCCGCCGACTTTTCCCTAACCGATATCGCTACACACAGAAGCGTATCACCATCGGGATTATTGTTAGCAAGACTTCCCCCTCTCGTCGCTTCCTCCCATGTTCTCAGTCTTTCTACCTCTTCCATGTCTAATCTCAAACAGGAAATTGTCCCGACCAGTTTATCTCGCTCAAATGCCCCTAAAACCACTCCATTTTTTGCCCTTTGTCGAAACTGCTCATAGGTTGCTATCATTCCAAATCTTTGACTCTCTATCTCCGCCGCTTTTTCTAAAATTTCTTTATCAGTCGGTTTAATTTGCCGAACTATGCAATCTACCCTCGAAGCATGAGTCTTTTGGAGAGATTCCACACTTACGGCGGGTGACGCGAGCGAGGGACTCCCATGAGGAGGTTCACTGGCCTTGAAGCCTGGAGCGCCATTAGCGACTGGCTGATTTTGAACCGACTCATGGGACACGCGAGCGGCAGCCTGCCCGCCAGCTTGCCGCAGGCATGGCAGGCGGGGACCCGCCGTATAATCTCCAAAAAAGATCTCAGACGAAGAGGTAGAGTTAATCATCTCATTCACCATCTTCTTCACCACCACTCTCTGTATCTTCCCCGTCGAAGTCTTAGGCAGATTATCCATGAAAAACACTTTCCTCGGCATCTCATACTCCGCCAACCCCTCTATTTTTTTATTTTTTATATCTTCTTCAATTCTTAACTGAACGCTGGACCCTGATAACTGTACCCTTTGTTTCAACACTATTACCGCTGCTATTTCTTCTCCCATTCTTTCATCCGGTATTCCTACTACCGCGACCTCTTCTATCTCTGGAAAATTCTTCAAAAGAACATCTTCTATGGCTGATGGGGATATATTTACCCCACCTTTTATTATTATCTCTTTTATTCTTCCCATGATATAAAAATATTTTTCTCCATTTATAACCTTATATTTACCCAGATCCCCCGAATGAAACCAACCATCCTTAAATGTTTTCTGAGTTACCTCGGGATCATTGAGATAACCTTGAGCAAGTATCGGTCCCCTGATACATATTTCTCCTTCCTCGCCCGCCGAAGCTTCAGCGAAGGCGGGTTCACCCGTCTTCGAATCATTTTTTTTCATTATTGCCAAATGATTATTAGCCAGTTCCCTCCCTATCGTATTGGCCTTTACCGCCTCTATATATTTCTCCTCACTCAAATTCACCGGTACTCCCGCCACTCTTAACGCTGTTTCAGTTTGTCCATATCCTTGTATTACTCTTATTTTATATATTTTATAAAATTTCACCGTCTCTGCGGGCAAAACAGGAGCACTCCCTATACATATTCGTTTTAATTTTAGTTTATCCCTTATCTTCCCAAATTCCCCAAATCTCCCCAACTGATCATGCAAAATCGTTGGCACAACACTGGTATTAGTCACCCCAAAGCGAGCACATATCTTCCAAAAACGGCTGGCGCTATAACGGCTATTCAGAACTATTGTTCCACCCGACAGTAATATACTTAGACAAAAAATAGTGGAGTTTATATGATGAAGAGGCATAACGATATTAAATCTCTCCTTATTTGTAAATTTTTGCCAATCGGCAATACCCGCAGCATTAAGTAAGCATGCTCGCTGAGATAATACCGCCCCTTTGGGATGGGCTGTAGTACCAGAAGTGTAAAGTATTATATAAGTGGAATCTAAGCCCGCCAATTCCTTCACCATCCGAGGAGTCCTTCGGCCACCTCGGAGGTGGTTCCTTGGCGAGCTTATTAATTTCACAAACTCTCCAAAACTCCACCACTTTACTATCTTAATATCTGGCATCTGTTTCTTAATTTCTCCCTCTTCTACCTCTTCTACCTTATCTACTTTTATTAATAATGCTTTCGACTTGGTCTCCTTCAATTTATAAATCTTCCTCTCTAGAAGATCACGCTTGTAGTCTAGTGGAACTGTAGTAGCCCCTATCACCGCCCCCGCCAACTCAAAAAGTAATACCTCAGGAGTATTCTGCATCAATATAGAATATGTATCATCTTTCTTTATGCCCAATGACAGAAGATATGAACAAGTTTGCTGTACAAAAGTTAGCAATTGCCCATAAGTGATAGTCTGAACCTCATCTTTATCTACATCATAGGCAATCACCGCTTCTTTGTTTGGATATTTAGAGGCATTTCTCTCCAGAAGTTCTCTTATAGAAGAAAAACTAAGAGGTGCCCGAGGAAGTTTATCTTGCATAACTATCAATTATAGTCGATTTTTTTGCTTTTCTCCTGCTCTACTGGTACAATCCTCTCGATTTCCGAAATGTCAGGCTTCTGCCACCTAACATCGGATATTGAACTTTAACATTCGCACAAGCCCCTCAATTTCCAAAGTCATCTTTCCTCGGAGGAAGGAAAGAAATCACAAGGAGTAGAGATGAATAATCAGGCCAACACGGCCAAAATTCAGTTCGGTAACCGCAGACCAATCGAGCTAGAAATAAAGGAAGAAATGCCTATTGCCAATCTGGTGGAAAGGTTATTAATCGATCTCGTATTACCTCCGGATTGGCGCGATTCTTTGAGACCCACAAAAGGGAATAAGTGGCTGGATTGGCAGGACACCATCGCAGCAGGTGACCACATTATTCTTTTAAACATCGCAGCTGGCGCCGGTTGCACAATCTAAAAGGAGAACAATGAAAGTAAAATTCGTCTACCATGACAAGCGAGTAAATCTAGAATTCGAGCCTAACCCCTCTACGCTTCTTCTTGAGGTTTTCACAGAAGAACATGCAGAGCTACTCGAATTGCCAGAGTTCTACGACGTCTTCACCGAAATCACTCTCGGCGTAAGCGAGATATTCCGTATAGGATGGTATACACCCCTCACCGCTGATCTCGATGGTCTAACCCTCACCATCCAAGACATTGTCGTATTCAAGTATCAGAGAAACTATGCCAGAGCTTTCCTGGTCCCAAGTCAAACGCTCAGTCAGTACCTGCAAGACAGGACATTGCAAAAACAGTTGGATCTCCCCCCAGACTGGAAATCCACGCTAACGCCCGGTACTCTCGACAAAGCCTATACCTGGGATTATATAACAGAGCAACAGGAATGGGACAAGATCACTCTTGAACCCAACGAATAACTCATCGCGTTTCGGCAGACCAAAAAGTCGATCATGTGTCTCTCACAAGAGATCCTCCCATATGATTGACTACTATAATCTGCCGAAACGCCTGCCTCCGGCAGGATACTAATCATCTTATGATTAATACCCTATGGGCTTGTGCGAATTTTCTTTTTCTGAACAATCTAATTACTCTTATTTGACAAAATTAGTCCACCCAACAATTTATAAGTATAGTTTTCTTCTATATACTTTAAATCACTAGGAGGAAGAGTACCCAATCGCGATGAAATTACATATTCCGTATTGGTCTTTTTGAGAGTATCTGGCAAATCAGGTACATTGAGCCCTGTCAAAGCCTCCATATATTGCCCATATGGTACACAACAGATATAATAAGGATCCCTATATATCATGCTCTCAGCAGAAAGATCAAATACATAACTCCCAGCAGGCACAATCTGACTAATATTAGCTATTTTTGTAAATGTTTCATTATTAGTCCAGGAAAGCTTTGGACTATTCATATTAATCGTTGCTTTAATTATGAAAATATAAAATACAATAATCCCTACTATTGGTATCCAGCTGCTTCTTTTCTGAAATAATCTCGCCAAGCTAGCCAAAAAGTCAGCAAAATACATCGCTATGAATGGAGTCAGAGGTATCATATATTGAGCATGTTTAAGTGGAAATATATCAGTAAAACCCGCGTAGTAACTCAAAAACGAGGCACCAATTAATAATTCCCTCGCCTGAGTTTGCATCTGATCTTCCCTCAAAAATCCCACCAATCTTATCACTCCCCAGACTGAAGCTATGATCCAGATCAACAAATTCATCACATACTGTAGATTTTGTATCCCTCCCACTCCATAAAAAGTTTGGTTGGGATGGAAGAAATGGCTAGGAAACATATAAAAAGAATGATTATAAATCTCCGATAATGCCTTACTTGCCTGCGATGGTACTTTTGTCATCAGTAAAAATGCCCTTGCAAAATCTCCCGATGATATAGCGACAAGAAGTATAATAAAAAGTGGCAGTGACAAACCCACCATCCATAAACCGAAATTCTTACCAATTATTCTTGATCTCTCCTTAGCATATATCCATAAAAATCCAAAAGTGAGAATTACTGGCGGTATAAAAAAGATTGTCTTCGGCACTACTCCCAACCCTATTCCATAAGCTATTCCTGATGCCCAAAACCATCTCTTACTTTTACTCCTTATATCCCCTATATCCCTCATACCCCTTATTAAAAAGGTTATCCCCAAAAGTGTAAAAAATGTCGCTACCAGATCAGGCCTCACTTCAATCATTTTGTCATAAGGTATGGGCAAAAAAGCCAAAATAACTACCGCCACCAATCCCCCCAATTTCCCCGATCCCCCTAATCTCCCTTTAAC
>JACQJU010000073.1 GCA_016204905.1 Candidatus Gottesmanbacteria bacterium
CTTCTGCATTTTTATAGCAGGAATCCATTATCTTTTTGATTTCTGCGTCTACTGCATCATGAAGTTTTGGTGACAGGCTTTCTCCCTCATCCATGCCTTTCCAGATCCCAAACATTGGTTTGGGGTTAACACTCAAGGGTCCTAAAGAAGACATGCCGTACTGAGTCACCATAGACCTGGCAATGCTCATGGCCACATCAATATCAGATGCTGCCCCGGTTGAGATATCCTTAAACACCAACTCCTCTGCTGCCTGTCCTCCTAAGGCTGCCGTAATTTGCTCCACTAACCTGGATTTACTCTCATTTGACCTGTCTTCTGTTGGAGGGAATAAGGTATGGCCTCCAGACATCCCCCTTGAGACAATAGAAATCCTGTGAACCGGATCCACATTTTTCAGAAAATGTCCCACAATAGCATGACCTGCCTCATGATAAGCAGCCAGTTTGCGGTCATGCTCTGATTGCATTCTTTTTCTTTGAGGCCCTAATTTTTCCTTGGTTGCTGCCTCTTCCAAATCTTTATTATCGATGGCTGTTTTTCCCTCACGCGCTGCTAAAATTGCTGCTTCATTTAACATATTGGCCAGATCTGCCCCGGAAAAACCTACTGTGCGTCTGGCCAGCTTTTCTGTTGATACATCTTTGGTAAAAGGCTTGCCTTTCATATGCAGCTCGATAATAGCTTTTCTTTCCTCTAAATCAGGCATACCTAAAACTACTCTTCTGTCAAACCTGCCTGGCCTAATTAGGGCAGCATCAAGGAGATCAGGGCGATTCGAGGCCCCGATCACTATCACTTTTTCATTAGGAGTAAAGCCATCCATTTCTACCAGGATCTGGTTTAAAGTTTGCTCTCTTTCATCATGCCCGCCGGAAAAACTCATACCCCGCTGCCTGCCAATTGATTCAATCTCATCAATAAAAATAATAGCCGGAGCTGCTTTTTTTGCTTGGGCAAACATATCACGAACTCTGCTATTATGCAGCAACACCGGTTTTTCACCGCCGAAAAATGCTTCGTTCTCTACCCCGCAAAGATCATAGACAAAACCATCATATTTCTCCTTTGTTACCTTCTTAACAATGGCTCTTTTGAATTGATTAGGATATTTGGCTTTAGGCAAGAACGGATTAGAGGTTTTACCAATAATCAAAGTCCAGAATTCATTCTCTGGTGAAGGCAGCTCTACTAGAAGATCACCTTTTTGCAGATTCCTAACCTCTTTAGGGATGATTCTACCCTGGTCTCTTACAAAGACCGAATGATCACCCGTAGTCCGGAGTTTACCTCCAAGATATTCTATTTCATAAATTTCATCAGCCCTATGCCTGTAAACTGCTGCTATATTTTTAAAGACGCTGTGTTTAAAGACTAATTGTCCTTTTTTGGTTCCCCAGAAACCATTTGTATCTCTGTCAAACCCCAGCGTTTGAAATCCTCTAATTCTTTTGACTGCCCCTGCCTCGTTAGGTTGATAGAATTGATCAATAAAGTCCTGAATTGGTACCAGTTTGGTAGTTTGATCATCTTTGATAAGAATCGGGGTATCACCGCTGACTGAGGCGCCCACACCTACCAGCATTTCCATAAACTCAGAACCGGCAATGGAGTAAAAAGGCACATTAGCCTCACCTGCCACAGAACGCGACAAAAGGGTTTTACCGGTTCCCGGAGGCCCTACCAACAGGACGCCTTTTGGAGTCCTGGCGCCGATATCCTGATACTTTTTGGGGTTTTTCAGAAAATCTACTACCTCAGCCAGCTCTCTTTTAGCCTCTTCTGCACCAGCCACATCAGTAAATTTTATCTGGGGCTGGTCTTTGGTATAAAGCCTGGCCCTGGATTGGCCAAAAGAAAAAATACCCTGGCCTGCTTCCCTGGCATTCCTAAACAATAAAAACATCAAACCCACTAGAATAATTATTGGTAAAACAGCAGATAAAATACCTAACCAGGCTTGCTGGATAGATAAATCTTTTACTTCGATCGTGACAGTTTTAGGGTCTACCCCGGAGGATTCTAAGATTTTATAAATTGATTCCCCAGCTTCTTTATGAGAGGTTAGTTTTTGATCTGAATTTTTAACTTCTGCAGTAATTTTATCCCCTTCTAAGGTAATTCTGTTAATTTTGCCTTCTTTAGTATCAGTTACAATTTGAGAAATTGGGACTTCATTGCCCTGAGTAGCGGGACCGCCAGATACTTGATAAAAGAAAATCAAAGCTGCTAAGGCTATCATCACGTAAACAATCAAGCCTTTTAAAATAGGAAAAATCTTTTTGTTGAGGTTAATTTTTCTTTTACCATTAGCCATAACAGAGGCAATTTTAGCACACCGAGCCTGAAATTGCTAGGTTATTACATCGAATCCCAGGACTAATTTTATAGCCTCTTCTACCTCTAATAGTTTCTGTTGGGAAATTTTGCCGATTTTTTTAATCAAGCGGTCCTGATCAATGCTTCTAATTAATACCGGCAGCAATATTGATTCTTCCTTAAAACCTTTTACTTTTCCTAAATACACCATATCAGCAGTTTGAGAGATGGGCGCAATCGAACTGCCGGGCACCACCACTACATGGTATGTATCCTGATTAACAGCATTATTGGAGATTATTAAAGCAGGACGTTTTTTATGAATTTCCCTGCCAAAGACAGGTTCCAAATTAACAATCCAGATATCTCCTCTTGTAATTAATCCTGCCATCCTTCAATTTCAGTTGCTTTCCATTCTTCGGCAACTTTTTTATAAAAGTCATAATTTGCCCTTAAACCTTTAACCCATTCCTTTTTAAGATTTCTTTTAGGCAGTTTTTCTTTC
>JACQJU010000075.1 GCA_016204905.1 Candidatus Gottesmanbacteria bacterium
ACTCTAGAGTAACTTGCGGTTTTTTCTGATTCAGTACCTGGCAAATCGTAGCACTCAGAAAGATCATATTTGGGGCTGGTAAAAGTTACCGTAATTGTTGAGTTTGAGACGGTACCTTTGGCGGGAAAATATCTGTTAAGACCGGGGCAGCTATCTGCGACTAAGTATATTTGTCCGGTAAATGAAGTTCCCGACAAGCTACCTATTAATGCCGGTCCTTCAGTTGAAATTAAAGAAATACTATTCCCTGTGTGCCGTCCGGTGTATGTACCTCCAAAACCAGACCATTGTCCATTAAGATCTAGACCGCCTTTTGGTGCGGTTACTATGGCCAGGATTTTTTCCCTCCATTCGGAAGAGATGGGAGTATTTGATCTTGGCGGAAGAGGAATAGGTTGTTGGTACCATGTCGGATCCAGATCAAAAGTTATTCCATCAAAAGGAGGATCAGTTAGTGTTACCCGCACCCAGACATGGTCGGCAGATACTATAAGCTCGCTTTTTACTCCTGCTTCTTCAAGCGATTCTTGGAGAACAGCTCCCATGTGGCGGCATTCTCCTCTTCCTCCAGTTAGGCACAAAGAGGCAATTTCTCCACCCACTGGTTTACCATACTTTGTCACAGTATTAGTAATATGGGTATAAATCTCTTTTATCTTGCCTATTTCGGATTCTGCAGTCGTCGGGACTGTATAATCACCGCTAAAGAAATTACCCTGATCACTTCCTATATTGATCAAAGTTCGAATAAAGCTACCTTTCCAGGAATCAGCGTCAAAAATATTTTTGTCGAAATTGTTGGATTTTTTTATGTTCGGGTCTTCGGGCGATGGATCATTTTTGGGGTCGGACCTGGCTTTATCTTCTCTATTTATCAACTGGTCTGGAGTTAAGGGATATTTAACAAAAATACCATCGTTACTCTCGTCGGGATCCCTCCATTGCCAACCTGTTGGATCACCAGCCAGTTCATCTTGAAGTTGGCCAAAAAGAGCCGGATTGTCTTTGGAGTTTTCTTGAGCCGATATTCCCTCAATAGGCAGAAAAAGTACATTGATACTTAAAAACAGGATGATAATCAATTGCCGTTTCATAAGCAACCTTTCTTGATAGACTCTTCTAACCCGGCAAGCGTTTTTTGGGCTATATCCTCAATTGATGGATCATAGAAGACTGAGATGATAAAGTTGTCTTTGGTGGTAGATATGGCCTCGGTGGGTAATTGTTCGGAACTATCACCTTCTTTTTGCGGTACTTTATAAATATATTTCTTACCATCTTTAGTAAAAGCAGTACTGTATTGTTGCAAAACTTTTTCTACATCCTTATCTTCTCCTTCAGAAACTATGAGAAGAATTCCGTTTTGGGTAGTTATTCCCATACCTTTTTCACTTTCTAAGATGACAGAATAGGGCACGTCGAGATTAAATGAAAAAGTCTTATTGTTTTGGCAGACTAGGCCAGGATCTTGGAGGGGAAATGTTTTAGCTGCGGATGACTGTGTATCTGCTGGTGTAGATTCAACTATTTTAACATTTGTCTGATCAGTTTTTGTCGGACTTTCTCTCCCCTTGGAAAGGATACTGACTAAAATAAGTAGAAAAATTACCAGAGCGCTACCACTTATAAGGAGAATCCTTTTGGAAAGTTTGAAATTTTTTAGGGAGGTGGATAGAGGAGAAGTAACTTTCTCCGCTTTGTCCAATATATTAGCTGTTTCCTTTAAAACTTGCTTTACATCTTTTTCTTTGGGCATGAAGATTACTGCTCTTATACCACTATAGACTACTTTTTTTTTGTTTGTCAATCATGAACAAAGCTGAAGGATTGACAGCGAAGAAAGAATACTGCTAATGTAGATATAAAGGAAGAATAAAATGGCTAAAAGAAAGGTTTCTTATGAACATTATCACTTTATAAAATGGATACTTATTCTGGCGGGGATTGCCACTTTCGGGTTTTTACTCCTCAAAATTGTAAATTTCTTTATTTCCATTTCCAATTATGGATTGATAAAGCGGCCTGATAATATGTATCAAACAGAATATTCCAATGACAAGAACGGTTATTCGATTTCGTATCCGAAAGACTTTACCAGAGATACTTCTGCCGGAGTGCCGGCAGATATTATAAAGAATTCCGATGATACTGTAAGAATTGCAATACAAAGGTTAGTCGGTGATCAACGGATGTTGACACTGCATGGAGTGACCGCGACCATGAAAGAGATGAAGGATGCATATCGCCTAGACAAAAACTATACGCTTGATATGTTTGAGGGGACGACTTGGAAAGGACTGCCCGCTTTACAAGTGAGGGGTACATTTACTGAAAATGGTATCAGTTGGAATTTTGAGGAATATACTATCTTTTTTGGAAGCGAGATTTATAATCTCAGGGTAAACGCGAAAAAAGATGCACAATACGATCAGGATGCAGTACAGTCTTCTATAGATTCATTTAAATTAAACGGTTATGATAGTCGGGAAGATGAGGAGGCAAATAAAGCTCTAGCCGATGTGATGTATTTTCCTGAGGTAAAAAAGTTTCAGTACGATGTATTTGGAAATAATCAGTCAAAATTCAGCGTTTATGTAGATTCGAGTCCAAGTCCTCAAGAACCTTATTACACAGTGGTAGTCGCGGAATTTTTTCCGGATCATAGGACGACTTTTAATAGATATAGAGTCGATTTGAAAAATAAAGATGTCTTTCGGTATGATGTAGTGAATGATACTTGGGATAGGCTATAAACCCCGATTGAATCGGGGTAAAAGATAATGGAAACTGCCATATTCTGGATTGCCTGGGGGATCATTTCCTTTTGGGCGCTTAAAACTTTTTATTACTCATTTTCAAAAGAGAAGCTCGGGCATCTGCGAAAAGCAAATATAGGTTTTTCCTTTGCAGTACTCATTCTTTACTTTCTGCCGTGGGTTCCCCTTTCTATGGATGGTTGGACTGGATTTGGGCTGGCCTGGCAAGGTAATTTTTTAGCTGCTTTATTTTTTATATTTCTTTTGATTTCTCTTGTCCTATTTTTCCAGAAAGAATATATATTCTTAAAGATTGCTTCTGTATTGACAGTCCTTTTGACACTCGATCTTTTTGTCTTGATGCTTATGGTAAGACCGGGAACATTTACCCTTTCACTATATGATATTGCGCCAATTGTAGCTGTCTTGATCCTTCTTGTTGCCGATGTTTCTGTACTACTTCTTTGGCAACAAATGCAACTTGCGCCAAAATTGGCGGTAATGCCTGATAAGAAAAAGAAAATCGGCGTAGGTGCTGCATCGGTATTAATTGTAATTTTGGGATTATCAGTTTGGCTTTTTGGAAATACTACTAGTATTTCAGAGCCTTCTGAGAAACAAATGGCTGAAACAGTCGAGGAAAAAGAGATTCAAGGATTTGAAGAATTTGCCAGTTTACCGGCAGGTGTGGTTTGCGGTAGCGAAAAAAAGTTTTCATTTCAAATGAACACTTCCTATACTATTATGTCTGATAATGGAAAAGGGATATCAATGTTGACAGATTTCGGTTTGGTAACCGTCGCGACGGGAGAGAGCTTTATAGACAGACTGAAAGATTTTGGGGTAACGTACGAAAAAGATGGAGATACTTATTTTTACGAAATACCAGCTAGCGGAAGCGCACAAGGGAGGACTGATAAGCGATTTGGGATGAGTCAGGCGAAAGATGGGTGGTTGGTGTCGGTTTTTTATACTAAAGAAAATGAAGGAGGGGCAAAACAGATATTTTCATCGGTTTTAGAATCATTAAAGGATGGCTGTTAGTTATGAATAAATTAAAGATTCTTGTCATACTTTTTCTGGTTGTATTTTTCTCAAGAGAAGTTTTGGCCCAGACTCCTGAGGAATTGAAAAAATTTGCCGAAATACAGCAAGCACTGGCTGGAGATCCTGCTGACTGGAGGTTTCGTAATACTGATCCAAATAATTTTTTTTATCCGGTCCCAGAGGATCCAGCGCAAGTCCTTGCTAGAGAAATACGAGCAAGAAATCGGATGTCGGTGCAGCCCAATCCTTCTGCCACAGTTGATAAACTGAAAGTGTCAATGATGGGAGATCTTCTTGATTCTGATTCTTGGTTTGGAGCAGTCTATCGGGAAGCAGCAGGAGGAGAGTTTTTTTCGGGAAATTACAAGCTGACGAGTACTGCCACAACAGAACTTGGTCGAATTAAAGACGTTTATGAGCAAATAACGAGTAGGGTGGCGAGGTTTGGAGCACCATCGGTTGATAGTCCGGCTACTTGTTTATTAGAAAATACAGGCCAGTGTCGACATATGGCTACAATTTTGAGGGAATCTTTGAAGGACTATGGAATAACAAGTGAACTTGTTTTGTCTCCGACTCATGTTTGGGTAAGAGTGACGCTTTCTGGTCCTTATGCAGGGACTACTTTTGATTTGGATCCTACGTGGTATGCGCAGCCAATTCCCTTGGCTCCAAGAGATGGCAAACCTATACCGCAAAATTGGCAAAATCTAATGTTAGCTATAGCTCCGACGGCGACACCGACTCTTACTCCTACGCCTTCTATTAGTACAACTCCCACGCCTACATCTACTCCAACTCCGACTCCTTCGGTAAGTGTTACCCCAGAGCCGACGGAGAAGGATGAAGACGGGGATAATTCAAATAGCTCCGGACCATATAATTATGAAGATAATAGTCCGGGAGGTGGATGGGTTGTGCCACGATAAAATTATTTTGAGAAGGTGTAAACTGTTCAGCAATTCCAAGTTGTTTGTGGAATGTTCCAATTGGTAAATTAGGAAATTTCCAACTGTTTAACTTTCTCTTTATCTTCCTCTAAAGAATTGGTTGTTGTTAATTTCTGACCTAATAGAGTAAAGCTAGACAGGACATTGCTCATCTGATTGTAAGCATTGTTCAGATGTTTGTGAAGTATGCTTAAGTTATCCTCAACTTTAGTATAATCTTTTTGGACTGCTCTAATTGTTCTTAATATTTTTTTGGCCTGTTCCTCTATCTTTTGGCCTTCGAATGAGATAAGAATGGCTCTAATAAATGCATAAAAGGTGGTTGGAGAAACAGGTAAAACCCTTTTTACGCTACTATAATCATAAAGATTTGAATTGTTAACTATTTCATAATAGACCGCCTCAGAAGGAATATACATAAGTGCAAAATCCATGGTTCCTTCTTCTGTCAAAATATACTTTCTTGAAATATCATCAATATGTTTTTTGACGTCGGAAGTAAATTCTTTATCAAAAATTTTTCTTTCCGCATCATCTTTACTGGAGGCCATTTTACGGAAATTTTCCATGGGAAACTTGGAGTCTATGGGGATAATTCCACTGGATAATTTGATTGCAGCATCAACTACCGCTCCTGATTTGAAGGTGTATTGGAGATGAAAAGATTGTTTGGGTAACATCTGGCCGAGAAGTTCTTTCAATATTTGTTCGCCAATATTGCCGCGTAGTTTGGGACTTTTTAAGAACTCTTGTAATTCTTTCATCCCCCTTCCTATTTCGCTCATCTCGCCGATGTTTCTTTGCACCAAACCAATAACTCTGGCGGCATTATCCAGTCTTTCATTTAAAGCTTTGGAAGATGAATCAAGGCGCTGATTGGTACTTTTGAGCCAAGCGACTAGTTCATCAGACGGTCTTTGTTTTTCAGAAAATTCTTCAAGCCATTTTTTGAGAAGATAAGTAAGAAGTCCAAATCCTATGATTATTAATAATGCAATTACAATTAATTCACTATTCATAAGAGCAGTTTATCAATTTAGCAATGTAATCCTTCGATTTCACTCAGG
>JACQJU010000076.1 GCA_016204905.1 Candidatus Gottesmanbacteria bacterium
TGCCTCGCCGGTAGGCGGGCGGGTGGCCATGGGGCTGCCGAGCAGCAGGACCCGTAAATTATAATAAATCGCTATAAATCTAATTTCTTCCCAAAATTTTCCTCATACCTCCTCATAAAATCAGCAGTGGTATATTTATGTGTTGTTGTACCATACTTTTCTACTGTATAAACAGAAGCAATACTACCCATCCGCCCACAGATCTCCAGATCCAATCCCCTCATAAAACCAGCGATAAACCCCGCTCTATAAGCATCCCCTGCTCCCGCCGGATCAGATGCCCCTCTAGTAACAGCTGCTGGAATCATCATATTGACATCCTTATAGTGTATAATAGACCCCTTCTCTCCCAACGTTGTGATGATGATCTGATCTTCCCTGCCGATAGAATCAGTTTCTTTTAGACCCATCTTTTTCTTCATCAAACTGATTTCATAGTCATTGCCGATCACAATCTTGGCACCTTTTATACCCAGTTTTAAATCCGCTCCAGACAACCAAGGCAACTGCATGCCCGGATCAAATAAATAGTTTGTCCCTTTCTTTTGATATTCTAGGGCAAATTTGATCATCGCCTTGGGGTTAGCAGGTGCAATCACTCCAAAATCTATTTTTCCTTTGACTTCATTTGTAGAAAGATTATCTGAAAGCATATCAGCTCCGGTATAAAAACCCCATATTTGATTATCTTTTTTATCGGTTATGCCAAAAGCATTGGAGGTATAAAGATTATTGACAGTTCTTATATATGAAGTGTCAACTTCATTTTGTCTTAGGAATTCGCCATAAGCAGCAAAATCTGCCCCGACTATCGCCAATATCGTAGTTTTGACACCAAGAAGTGATAAATTGTAGGCTATATTTCCCGCGGTTCCCCCAAAACCCTTGTGCATCTTATCGACCAAAAAAGAAACATTGAGTATATGCACCTTCTCCGGCATGACATGCTCCGAAAAATTTCCCGGAAAATCCATGATGCTATCATAGGCCAAAGAACCAGTCACGAGTATCATATAATATGCTAATTTATGCGAATCCACCAGTTGGCGGAAAGCGAATGCGTGCTAATTTGCGAATTATTCGCATATTCGCAAAAATTCGGTTTCCTCGCATTCGCATGAATTCGCATGACTACTTGGCTCCTCCAAGTAGACCCTGTATTCCACCACTCATCTCTGTCAGTTTTTTAGCTGCTATTTCCTGAGACTTTTTAAGCGCTTCAGCAATCACTTCTTTTATACGATCATCAGGAACTCCATCTATTACTAGCTCTTGAATCTTTTGATCTCCACTCATCACTACTTTTACACCATCTCTTTCAACTACTATTTGCTCAGCCGCCAAAGCTTTTTGCATCTGCATAGCCGAATCCCTCATGGATTTGATATCTCCCAACGTTTTAAATGGATTAAACATATTCACCTCCCTTCGGTCGGTATCATGCTAATTTATGCGAATAATTCGCAAATTCGCAAAAATTCGTTTCTTTCATATTCGCATTAATTCGCATGTTTACCCTCACACCACTCTACCACGGCTAACTCCATCGGTAACTGCGGTATAGCCGTAGTCCGCAGTTCACCATAGACTCTCGAGAATATTTTTATCAGATCATTTATATCAGATGTGCTAAATTTCTCTAAATCAGCATCGTCTACTGTCGCTAAACCATGTTTAGCAAGAAGAAGTTTATGGAGGTAATTGAGTATGGCAGATGTAAAAATGCGCATATTTGTCCCTTGCCCTGCCAACCCCTCCAATAACTCCAAAGTTTTTTGGGAATCTTTATCTAAAAGTAAAGTCAATAATTTTTGGGTTTGATTACCGCTATCGCCAATAATCTTTTTCAAACTATCTTTCCCCAAGGCTTTTTCTAAAACTGCTTGCTCCAGTATTTTGGTAGCATCACGAAAAGATCCATCTGAGACACTCGCAATCATCTCCAAAATTTCCCCCTCATTGTCTATCTCCAATCCCTCCCCTTTTACTACTCTTTTGAGCGAATGAACAATTTCATCTATATTCGCCCTTTTGAAATCCAGCCTAGTACATCTGGAAATTATTGTCGGCAGCAATTTATCAGCCTCAGTAGTAGCCAATATAAATACTGCATGCAGTGGTGGTTCTTCCAAAGTCTTGAGTAGCGCATTAAATGCCTCGGTAGTCAACATATGCACTTCATCTATGATATAGATTTTATATCTCGTCCCCGCCGGGGCCAATTTGATCTTTTCTCTCAGATCCCTAATCTCATCGATACCGCGGTTGGAAGCTGCATCAATCTCTAAAATATCCAGATTTCTCCCCTCTGTTATAGAAATACAAGTCTCACATTTATTGCACGGCTCAACTTCAGCTATCGGTTTTCGGTTATCGGTTTTCGGTTCTTTAGTTTTTAACCGATCACTGACAACTGATGACTGATTACTATTGCTTTGTTCACAGTTCAAAATCTTTGCTACTATCCGAGCTGCCGAAGTCTTACCTGTTCCTTTGGGTCCGGCAAAAAGAAAAGCATGAGGAGTATTATCCGAAGACAATATGACTGATAATCTTTTTCTGATCTCGACAAGATCCAATTCTTCTAATTTTTGTGGCCTGTATTTGCGATATAAAGTCATGCTAATTTATGCGAATCCACCAGTTGGTGGAAAACGAATGTGTGCTAATTTGCGAATTATTCGCATATTCGCAAAAATTCGATTCTCTCGTATTCGCATACATTCGCATGATCTTACTCATGATGATATCCCAATAAATGTAACAACCCATGCTCGACTAGTTCCGAAATCTTCTGATCAACCATCTTCTCTTCCTCGACTGCCGCCTCTATAGCCTGCGGATAAGAGACTACAATATCACCAAGTCTTAGTATCTCATCCGGGGGATTTACGAAAAAAGCGTCTTTTTTTATCTCAGTTTGAGAAAAAGATAACACATCAGTTGCAGTATCTAGATTTCTATATTTCTTATTCAGAGTCTTCATCAACCGATCACCCACTATATTGACGCTCACCTCTATATCACCCTTCATTTTTTTATCACTTAGTATTTTTTCTACAATCTCACGTATAAGTGTACGCGACACTGGATAGCGGGATTCAGATTTGATCAGCACATTTACCATCTTAGCTTCGAGCATGAGTTTTGCGGTATCTTATCCTTCTTTGTATTTCCTTCTTTTGCTCTTTTCTTTTTTCGGCAGGTTTTTGGTAAAATTCTCTCTTTTTAAGCTCCAGTAATATACCCTCAGAAATTACTTTCCGGGTAAATTTACGAATCACACTATCAGAAGTATCTCCTGGTTGAGCTTTGACAATAATCATTGTTTAAAAAAATTACACCCCCTTCGCCTCGCCGAAGCTTTATGCGTAGGCGGGCTTTTAAATCTCCTCTATTATACCACCCATCCGGGTGATTTACCCCATCCACCCAATATATGGAAATGGAGATGGAAAACTAACTGCCCAGCAGATCTCCCATTATTGACAGCTACCTTAAATCCTCTTTCTATACCCAATTTTTTGGCGATCTCTGGAAATTTAGTCATCACTTTACCCATCAGTTCAGCATCATTTAGAGTAACATCTTTCAATGATTCAAAATGTTTTCTAGGTACCAAAAGTACATGAACTGGCGCCTTGGGAGAGATATCACGAAAAACTACCATCTGGCTATCTTTATAAACAAATTTTCCCGGTATTTCTCCCTTTATGATTTTACAGAAAATACATTCCATAA
>JACQJU010000070.1 GCA_016204905.1 Candidatus Gottesmanbacteria bacterium
ATTTTTGACTTTCCTATTCCAATAAATAATACTTCCAGTGTGAGTTTGGGGTTGGTATTTAGAGAGATAAGCTGGCGAGCTTTCAGGAATTTTTGGATGATTTGGGCATACTTGGATGAGTTGACTGGATTTGATTTCATTTCGCCTCGTAAATAGGGAATAAATTGGTCGAGGAAGGCAAGAATTTCTTCTTTGGTTTTGCCTATGGCTTGGACCAGAAGAAGTTTGGGGCCGATTTTCGTATCTAGTAATATTTTCAGTATGTCAGGATAGTTTTTATCTTTATCAGCGAAGACCTCTTGATCAGCCAATTTTATGATCTGAGCGCGTGAACGAATAGTAGGCAGGAGGAGGTCTTCATGCTTTGCTGACAATATAATATATGTATAGTCCGGGGGTTCTTCGAGTATCTTCAAAAGTGCATTTTGGGCCTCGTGGGTGGCTTTTTCTGCCTCAGTGAGTATAACCATCCGGGAATTGGCGCCAAAAGGTTTATAGATCAAAAATTCTTTAATAGTTCTTACGTCTTCGATGCCTATAGAAGGGTGAGGAGAAATATTTAATATATTATATGTAGAAATATCATATTTCTTGATTAGAGAATCCAGATAATCCTTCCTGGATTTTTCATCGTCGCCTATTAGAAGTATGGTTTGCATATGTAATTTTGGAGTAATTAAGTAAATAGTAACTAGTAATTAGGAAAGAAAAAAATATAGCCCTAAATTACCCAATTACTTAATTACTCAATTATTTTTTTTCTTGTCACCCGCTTAGAATTATAATGATTTAGTATTGATATACAAGGGTTGACCCATTCGATAAGACTCAGGGTCAAAGCTGAGCTTGTCGAAGCTTGACAAGTGAAATGATACACCGCAGAATATAAATATGCCATCTGCCCAAAGTATACTGGATGTTTTAATTGCGAATAGGTCGATAAATCCACTTGATGCTTCAGCTCTTAAATCCACATCTTTGTCCACTGGCGAAAAAATTGAAGATCTATTGCTTAAAAAAAGAATTGTTGATCCTCTGACGATACAAAAAGCAAAAGCGCAGGTTTTAGGAGTTTCCTTTATACAGTTGTCAGTAAGAGGAATATCACCGGATATTTTAAATAATATACCGGAACCTGTCGCCAGAAAATATAGTGTCTTTCCTTTTGATTTGGATCGGAAAGAAAATATACTTTCTGTGGCGATGGCCGACCCACTCGACTTAAATATCATTGAATTTCTAGAGAAAAAGTCGGGTAAGAAAATACAACCTTTTTTGGCAGATAAAGATGAGATTGCTAGAACTGTAGATGAGCAATATTCCCGCAACTTAGCAACAGAAGTGACTCAAGTTTTGAAAGAAACTGGTGAGGGTGAAGTAAAAACGGTACTAGCCGGTAAAATTGGAGAAATCATAAAGGAGGCACCGATTGCCAAAATTGTTTCGACGATATTAGAGTATGCTGTAAAAAGTAGAGCCTCTGATGTCCATATAGAGCCGCAAGAGACGATAACGCGTGTGCGATATAGAATAGATGGAATACTGCATGAACGTCTGGCGCTGCCAAAATCTGTCAATGAAGCAGTAGTTTCGCGGATAAAAATATTATCAGGTATGAAAATTGATGAAAGAAGACTACCACAGGATGGTAGATTTAATTTCAAAATTGGTCTTGAGGAGGTAGACTTGCGTGTTTCTTCGCTGCCGACAGTTCATGGTGAGAAAATAGTGATGAGGTTACTAAAAAAGACTGGGGGGATACCAACGCTATCTGATTTGGGTTTGAGGGGGCTAGCCCTCAAAAATTTGGAGAGCGCGATAGCAAAACCTCATGGGATAATATTGATAACAGGTCCAACAGGATCGGGTAAAACAACTACACTATATTCTGTCCTGGCAAAATTAAATACCACAAGGGTAAATATTGTCACTCTAGAAGATCCCGTAGAATATGAACTGTCAGGTATAAACCAAGTGCAGATCAATCCACTTGCGGGATTAACATTTGCTTCCGGACTGCGGTCATTTCTCCGACAAGACCCAAATATTATACTAGTTGGTGAGATACGCGATAATGAAACCACAAATTTGGCTATACAAGCTGCTTTGACTGGACATTTAGTTTTCTCCACTCTCCATACCAATGATGCGCCCACAGCTATACCACGACTTCTGGATTTGGGAGCCGAACCTTTTTTGGTAGCCTCTGTTTTAAATGTGTTGGTAGGACAAAGGATAGTTAGAAAAATTTGCGCCTCTTGCAAAGAATTTTACTTACCTCCTGCTGAGATGATAGATAGCTTTAGACAAATCTTGGGGAGTTTATATCCCAAAGGTACTCGGGAAATAAAATTTTATAGAGGGAAAGGATGCGCAGAATGTAATAATAGCGGTTATTTAGGGAGGATAGGCATATTTGAGGTACTTCCAATTTCCGATAAAGTTGCTAAGATGGTATTAGAACACCAATCGGCGGCACAACTAGCCCAGCAAGCGATACTCGAAGGTATGGTGACGATGAAACAGGATGGTTATCTTAAGGTAATAGAAGGTATCACTACAATAGAGGAAGTGCTTAGGGTAGCGCA
>JACQJU010000080.1 GCA_016204905.1 Candidatus Gottesmanbacteria bacterium
GACGGCGGTTTAGTAAACCGCTGCACTAGGCCACTATGCGACCTCTCCTTTTTGCGGAAGGTGTGGGAGTCGAACCCACCGACGAGAGTTAAAGCCCGTCACGATTTAGCAAACCGTTCTCTTTGCCGCATGAGTCACCTTCCGTAAAGACTATTCAATTATAACAAATTTATGATACGGATTCATTTTATAAGAACAAGAGTCTATTCAATAGGCGACCGCATATCTAATAGACCGTTGTTATCCGTGCGCTAGGACTAGACCCCAGACTTGGTGGGCACCATGACTTTTTAAGACTTTGGCGGATTCAAAGAGAGTAGCTCTGGTGGTTGAGACATCATCAACTAGGGCGATAACTTTACCCGCAATATTGATATTTTTACCGACAGAAAAAGCTCCGTCTAAATTGGTGAGTCTTTCTTTCTTTTTGAGCTTGGCCTGGGGTTGGGTGTAGCGGATGCGGTAGAGAATATTGATGTTTAGGGGAATATTGAGTTTCTTTTCTAAGAGTTTAGCGATAAGAAAACTCTGATTAAACCCCCTTTCTTTTTCTTTTCTTGGGTGAAGAGGGATAGGAATCAAATAATCAAATTGAGGAATAATTTCTGGTAAATTGTTTAGCAAAATATTGATCAATTGATCGGTCAGATCGGTAACAAATTTATATTTTAGGAAAAAGATGGCATCTTTGATGGGACCTCGATAATGAGCGAGGGCATACATACCATCTAAACCCCATCTAGTTTGGCAACGCGGATGTGTGGCGCTTCCTATAGCTAGTTTGGCACAAACTGGACAGATTTGATGTTCTAGGAATTCAATTTTTCGCCGGCAGTTTTGGCAAAAATAAGTACCCAGATGATTGCAAGAGACACAGCGAGGTGGAAATATGAGGTCAAGGAGGTGCATGTGGACATATTATATGGTATAATATGAGCCTTGGGGATGAATAGTTCGACGGGATGGCTCTTTAAAAACTGCAAGCCGAGATGATTGCTCCTCGTAACAATCAATCAAAATATAAATGCTGATGAATCCATTAGCGATCTAAAAGCAAGAGTTGATGCAATGTTTGCTCGAGCTTTTGGAGCCAACGTACAATTTGCGCAAGCACGATTGTACGCTTAAGGCCATCTATATTGTCTTTTCTCGATGGGATGATATAGGTGTAATACAGTCGGGATGCTAATAAGGGAGGTTGATCTTCTTACTTATTCTAAGACAATAGATCTAGAAAAGATTTTCTTGTCAATTTAATCGGTCTTTTCGAAATAAAGAATTGACTAAGCTTGTAGACGTTTTTAATCCGCTTTCTCGGACGGGAGTTCAACACTCCCCATCTCCACATAAAAAAACCCGCTTAACTGCGGGTTTTTGTTTATCTTCTTCCTCTATCTGTAGTGCTTGCGGGTTGTACCAACTGATCCTCAAAAAAGTTAGGACCACGACCTCTTTCCATTACGGTTGTTTGGGGGGGGAGATTAAAGTCGCTAGCATCCAATAATGTCATAGATTCAGGTGCAATATCCGACTCGGGTTGACGTTCTATTCTCACATCGTCCCCCATATCGTTAGGTATGATGACAAATCTAGTATTTGTATCAGGCACAAAATCACCTCCTTTTTTAGTCTTTTTTACCCCTCAATTCTCTTTGGACATCTCTTTCCATATCTTTCTTTTTTATTTTTTCTCTCTTTTCGTATTCCCTTTTGCCTTTGGCCAGGCCAATTTTTAATTTAATAAAACCATGCGTAATATAACACTCAAGCGGGACCAGTGTCAAAGCTGAGGCGGATATTTTGGTTTTGAGCGAAATGATTTCTCTTTTGTGTAAAAGAAGCTTTCTGGTTCTTTTGGACTCGTATCCTTCGGGTCGGGCAAAGGGGTAGGGAAAGATTTGAGCATTGAGGAGATAGATTTCACTACCAATAATTTTGATATAGGCACCGTCTAGACTCATCCTGCCGCCCCGGACTGATTTCACCTCAGGACCGGTAAGACGAAGGCCTGCTTCGAGTGTTTCTAAGATGGTATAGTCATGGAAAACTCTGGGCTTAACAATTTTCATCCCCTTTATCTTAAATCAATTCCATATATCTTGCTACCTGATAGGACAAAGATTTTTTTCAATTCTTCGGAGACGAGAAAACTCGTGGCAGATTTGAGTCCAGACCAGGCATAGGCTGATTGGTAGGTGCCATCTTTTTCGAAAACTATGATCCTTCCTTTTCCTTTGTCTAATAGATAGATAAATTTAGTATCATCATTGGTAAAGATTTGGGAGGCTTCTGCGATATTATCTACCAATCCTTGGAGGGTAAATTGATCGGGCCTTCCTTGGGTAAATTTGAGGATATCGTTACTAGAAAGTACCCAAACAGAGCCATCGATAGATAGGCTTTTGGCATCGGAAAAATCAGGAGAGACATCAGAATTGAGATAGCTTCCCCTGGCTGTAAAACCATCGGAGGTGGAGATATATTTCCAAATCTCGTTATGAGTTTTATCCAAAAGATAAATATTACCGGCAAAGGCAACGAGTCCGGCTAGATTTCCCCAGGCATCGTCTTTTTTGATAATAGCTTTGGAATTTTTATTGCTTAGATCGAGTGTGGTTATTCCCTCTTGGCTTAGAAAATAAACATTGGATCCATGGAGGGTGATTGCACTAGCGTCTTTTACGGCAGATTTGCCAGCGATAATATCTCCCTGTTTGGTCTCTGCCTCTAGTTTATAAATCACTTTATTTTTGGTATCCAATATAGCTATATTGTTTTTATAGATGGCAAAGGTAGCGCCTGTACCATCAACTTTGAGGAGTTTGATATCGTAATAGGTGGGAACATCGCCTAATTGGTAGACTTTGGAGGCAGATCCTTCTTGGCTTTTTATCTTTTCCAGCCAAGATTTAATTTCTTTATATTCTTTGGTACCGGTAGCAAATTTTTTCTCGAGATTTTCTAGAGTGATTTGCGAATCTTTCAATAGCGAGCGTGCTCTGGCCGGATTGAGATCAATAAGAGAGACTGCTTCATCAAATTGATGAGAGACAAGATCGATATTTTTAGTAAACTCGGAAAGCTTTTGTTTATCAGAAGTGTTATTCAGGCCCAAGAAAATACTAGCAAAAAGTAAGAAAGTTAATATAAGGGCTATGGTGAGTAAGGTCCTTTTGGATTTCTGTTCCTGCTCGTTTTGATGGGATGTTTCTTCTTCTTTGAAGATATTAGATAATTGGGATAAGAAATTAAATTTTCCCTTGAGGCTAAAGGATCGTTTAGGTTCAAGATTTGAGGTGTAATCGTGAATTTTTGGTGGGATTTTTTCTAACACAACTTTTTCTTCGGTGAACTGTGAGGCTAATCCGACTGAACCTGATGAGTCTTCTTTTTCAAGAATAAGATCAATAAAATTTTCTGCCAAAGTAGGATAGGAATTTTTTTGGAGAATCTCAAGTGTTGTTTTTGCTGATATATTGTCCCGAAAGCTCTTGGAGATAACAAATAATATATCTTGATCTTTAACGAATCCAGATAGACTGCCTTCTTGTTCTAATAGACTAACAACTTTGCCTTCCCTTTTTATGAAGACTTGACCCTCGCCTCGGAGACCAAGATATAAGACATTATCAAAGACTGAGGCCACTATGAGTGTGACTATCTCTGGTTGGGACTGGAAACTGGATAAAAATTTTTGGAGAGAAGAGAGTGATTTGATAGGATGATCTCTAAATTTAGATAATATTTCTGCAAATAGACCTTCGGGCGAAGATAGTGGTTCGTCTGGGGTAAGAGGGGCGATTTCCAGAAGTATGATGGTTTCGTCAAAGACTTTGGATAATCCCCATCTTGGGCCTTTTTCGTCTCCTAATATTTCGGCAGTATGAATAGTAAAAGACATAAATTATAAAAAGATTAGAGCATAGACGAGTAAAAATAGTGATGTCAAGAAATGAATGAGGGATAAAAGTTGGACAGTCTGGGAAACGTCGATTTCCACTATTTTGGACATGATACTGGTTTGCCTCATAACAATAAATGTATAGGAGATATAAAGCAAAAGTAGAATAATAATAGGAATTTTTATCAATAGAAATGGAGACTCTTGTAGAATATTTCTTAGTAATTCACCCATAAACTATTATCCTTCCTCAACTTTTCCCATAAGTTGGTTGATGATTTTTACTACCTGCTGGGGATGAGGTACAGCCAGAAATTCAAAGTTCTCAAAGTTGGCGGCTGTTTGGACAAAAACGTCTCCAAAATCAAAAAAGGATCTGATAAATCCTCCGGTGTGCGAGGTAACATCTTCGACTCTGGAGATTCTTGTTTCGGATATAGATTTGTAGAGTATGGCAAAATCTATATCGATGATTCTTTCTTGGGTAACGATGGCGACATTGAAATACCAGATTAAATATTCAGTCAGCAGAAAACTAGCTGTTAATATATACCAGGTAAGGATAAGAAAAGATGTAAAGCTGGAGGGAAAAAATGCCGGAAAAAGAGAAGCTATATCAAATAAGGGAAAGATAAATATGGGGATAATAAGTAATAAAAAGCCTGTAAATAGCCAGGAAATATTGGTTATCCAATGTCTTCGCAGGAGTAAGAGGATGGTTTCACCCGGCTCTTGGGTATCGAAATGCATGTTTTGCGGCATGAATGAAAAAGCGTTAAAAAGGCCTGTTTTCCCAGAAGAAGGCGTTTTGGGATGATCCTTGGGAGAATCTGGTGGCGAAGAATTAGTTTTATTGCTATCTGGTAAGGTAAATATATCTGGCACGGTAAATTATGAATTATTAATGCTAAATGCTAAATGAATTACAAATTAAATAATTTCAAAATTTAGAAATTTATAATTGATTTATAATTTATAATTTGTAATTTATAATTTAATTCGCTGGTATTTATTGGATTATTCCTATCTCCTTTCTATATTATACAATGGGCCGACTATTTGGATATTGGCTGGAGCCCGAAGATTGAAGTAATTTTTAAATTCTCCCCCATCGAATGTGTTTCCTCCGGCATCACCATCTACATTCACAGTAGTTGTTCGACCGCTGCCAAAATCAGCGCTGATTGTAATATTGGAGATATTATTATAAGGATTACCACCTCGATTTTTCAGTTCCTGTTTGGCTCTATCTTTATCCCAAGTATCAGTACCAGCAGGATTGGGTTTATCTGTCTGGTAGAGATGCTCAGCTGTGCCGGAGTCAATTTTCACCAACATAAGTATATTGACTATATCGGCAAATTCTTCTCCTTTAAGCCAAGCGGTTTTATTGTATTCGGAGCGAGAACCCCAATCGCAATAAAACCAGGGGGACTCTTTGTCGAAGGAATTGTTGGTCAAGTCAGAAAAACTACTGACGCTGCCTTGAGTATCGGTGGCATTTTTAGTCCAAGAAGTGGAGTTCCATCCTATCGATCCGGAATCAAAGACGTACCCGCCATGAGTGGAGGAATACCAGGCTTTGATGGGTTTACCTCCCTGGACCATCACTTTGCCAGAAGTGTCATTGACGGCTTGTTCCCAGGCACCGCCTTTGGGATCGGGTTTGAATACTTGGCAACTTTCGGTGGCACAAATAGGACCAGAGCCATTGTTAGTATAAGCTAGCGCATAGGAGCGGGCGGCGATGGCTTGAGCTTTGAGCACTTCCGACGGCCAATCTCCGGGCACTTCGTAGATCCTTTTGACATAATCTTCCAGATTGAAAGTGCCGTGACCTTCAACATTTATCTGGATATTGACATCAAAATTTTGGAAATCATCAAAATTATAGTAGGAACGTAAAATAGCATCGAATCCCTGTCCTTGCTTGGCTCTGCCATAGGCACCCCACTGATTTAGTCCCACGCGATTAGGCACGCCATAGGTAAAAGCGGCAAATCGCGGTGAAAAGCCAGGGTCACGGCCATTGGTCAGATCACTATCACATCTTCCCAGAGATGAGGCTGAACGGGAAATATGTAATGAGGAGAGACGTTGGGCTAATATATTTTGTTGTCTGGCTGTAAGAGTGGCAATTTGGGAAGATAGATTGGACTGATAGGCTTTGGCACCTTTTATTTCTTGGTCTAAAAAGGAGGCTTGTTTATCTGTTTCTGCTTTGATAGCTACCAAGCGTGATTTTTCACTTTCGAGTATCCTTTTTTTCTCTTCTAAATCGGTGATATAAAGAACTATTTTGACGATAGTATCGCGGTCGGTGTTGACTACTTTTTTCTGGTAGCCAAATTCTCTGATGGAAAGATCGAGATTTTTGCCTAAAAGAAGCTGTAAAAGAAAGGGGCCATAGTGAAGACTGTTTTTGTAGTAGTTACGCACTTTTTTCTCCAGGACTTCTTGTTGGGCAGCAAGTATACTGGCACCTTCATCGAGTTCTTTTCCCCTCTTGATTACTTCTTTTTCGATCGTTATGGTGCGGTTTTTGATAGCGTCCAATTGGCTTTTTAATTTATTTAAATCTTTCTCCAGAGGAGTGGTGGCGGCGATGGATTGTTGAAGGGCGCGTTTGAGATCTCCTAATTGTTTTTCGATATCAGAGAGCTCATCGGCATGGATGGGAGAAGTAAAAAGTAAAAAGTAAAAAGTAAAAAGGGTAATTGATAGGAATATTTTTCGCATATTGATAATGGGATAAGATCATTATATCAAAATTGCTTCGGTACTATCATTTTGCTACACTGGATTTAATGCCTTTTTCAGCGTTCAGTTTTCAGCGTTCAGCGTTCAGTTTATTGGTTACTTTATTTTTAATATTTGCATTCCCAATTTCTTTTGCCCTGGCTCAAAGTCCAACTGAGAGTATAACTGGTTCTCCAACATGTGATCTTTGTGGTTGGTGTGCTGGGGGAGAAAAACCGGGTAGCTGGGAGGCTTGCCAAGCATGTATATATACTGAGGACGGGAGTATAGAGCCGGGAGCATATTGGACGGTAGCGGGATGTTTATCGACCAAGCCGGAAATGTTTGTCAAATCGGTACTGAATGTAGTTTTTGCTGTTTCTGGAGGGCTGGCTTTCTTGGCATTTATTGGCGGAAGCGCCCTGGTACTAACCTCATCTGGCAACCCGGAAAAACTCAATAATGGAAAAAGCATCGTGATCTCCTCTATATTGGGACTTCTATTGATTATCTTTTCAGTCTTCATCTTAAGATTTGTTGGTGTGGATATATTACGGATTCCAGGGTTTGGGTGAGAAAATGAAAAATATTACTCTAGAAGAAGAAAATATTCCTTATAAAACTAAAATGGGAAAGATCCCTGGAACAAGTTATCAAGACGTATTTAAAAGATCAATGGAGATTTATACTCAAATTAAAGGAAAGTCGAAACGCAAACCATATATACGATCTGCTTATTTTGGTAAACAAAAAGTATTTTTTGATTATTTCTGGATACATCTATGGCATAAAGGGGGATATAAAGAAAGAGTCAGACGCTTGAAATACTTCGAGGCGGCTATTGAAGTCTTGAAACATTCTAAAAATAAACCAACTTCCAAGTTCAACCCAAATAAACTATCTGAAACTCTCCATAGATTTACCGGTCCGACAGAAGATAACGAGCTTTTTTATGTGCAAGTGAAGGAGCATGTTCCTTCAGGAAAGAAATTTTTTATGTCTTGTTTTCCGGCAAAATAAAATCCTCCGCCATGTGGAGTATATAAACTCCGGCCGAGGATTAGTTCTATAATAAAATAAATATGTTTTATTGTCAAGCTTCGATACCATCGAACTACCAATTTACCCGAGGTGTGAAGCTATATCACCTCGGAGGTGTGA
>JACQJU010000081.1 GCA_016204905.1 Candidatus Gottesmanbacteria bacterium
CTATCTGATAGCACGGTCAAAAGAGATTTTGGCTTAGCTTTTGGTTTTAGTCTTCTGGCCTACGATAGCTTATTATCTGGTCTACAACGTATTAAGCCCAATCCATCGAAAATGAAAGAAGACTTAGAAAATCATTGGGAAATTTATTCCGAGGGAATACAGACATATCTTAGAATGAAAGGACTAAAAAATGCCTATGAAATGTTGAAAGAAAAAACACGAGGTAAAGTCTTAACAAGGGACGAAATGCATAACTTGATAGACAACTTACCAATTGATAAAAAGGATAAGCAATTGTTAAAAATTAAAGAATTAAAAGAGTACGCTGGATTAGCAGAAAAATTAGTTGATCTCGCAACAAGCTATTAATACCGAGGTGTCTATATAATATCACCTCCGATGTGTGAAAGAATGCCAAAGATGCTACCACAGATTATCATCGGTGCACAGTGGGGAGATGAAGGCAAAGGCAAAATAGTCGATTATCTTTCCAGAGATGCCGACTACATAGTCCGCTTCAACGGCGGCAATAATGCCGGTCACACAGTAGTCTATAAAGGCGAAAAATTTCCCTTATCTTTACTTCCATCAGGTGTGCTCTGGAAAAAGAAGTTACTCATCTCCCAGGGTGTGGTCATCAATTCCAAAGTACTATTAAAAGAAATAGACCATTTTACAAACAGAAAAAATCCTCCAGATTTAACTATCGATCCCCGATGCAACATAGTCATGCCTTATCACCAACTATTGGACGCAGCCACAGAAGAGGCAAAAGGAGCCCAAAAAGTCGGTAGTCTAAAATTAGGTATTGGCTATTGTTATGAGGATAGAAATAATAGAGAAGGTATCAGATTTGAAGATTTTATAAACCCCAAATTATTTAAAGAAAAATTATTTACCATATTCCCTAAAAAAAAGAAGAGAATAGAAAGTGTCTATAACTACAAAGTGTCTCTTACTGCAGATGATATATATAAGGAATCTCTAGAATACGGAAAGAGACTTAAAAAATATATTGGAGATGTAAGTGAGATTGTCAGTAAAAATATTAACAAAAAGAAAATAATATTTGAAGGCGCTCATGGGACATTTCTAGACGCTAATTTTGGTACCTATCCCTATACTACAGCAGTAAATACTATATCCGGATCAGTTTGTTCCTATATTGGCTTTCCGCCACAAAAACTAGATGTAATAGGTGTCGTCAAAGCATATACCACTAGAGTAGGAGGAGGACCATTCCCCACAGAGTTATATGACGAAACAGGAATTCAAATAGGTGATAAAGGCGCCGAGTTTGGTACTGTTTCCAAAAGAAGAAGAAGATGTGGCTGGCTAGATTTGCCGATGCTCCGACTCTCACACAGATTAAATGGTTTTTCCTATTTGATTATCACCAAACTTGATGTATTATCAGGTTTGTCAAATCTCAAAATTGCTGATTATTATCAAATCGGTACAAAAAAAATATTTGAATTCCCTTCGGCATTAGATCAACTAAAAAAAGCAAAACCAATTTATATCAATTTTAGAGGCTGGACAGAAAATATCTCATCTGTTAAAAAGTATCAAGCCCTTCCCAAAAATTGCCGAGATTATCTAGAGGCAATTGAAAAAAAGCTAAGCATACCTATCAAATATATAGCCGTTGGAGCAGAAAGGAATGCCATAATCAAGAAATGAAGAATTTTGAATTGGGTCTCACCTATGATGATGTTCTACTAGTTCCCCAAAGATCAAAAGTAGCCCACCGTGGAGATGTTTCCACCGATACACTACTGACTAAAAATATCACTCTTAGTATTCCTCTGGTATCGGCTAATATGGATACTGTAACCGAAGCAAATATGGCTATTGCACTAGCTCAAGAGGGTGGGATTGGTATAATCCATAGATTTATGACCGCCCAAGAGGAAGTAGATCAGGTCAAAAAAGTAAAGCGGCATGTAGGCTTTATCAGGCATAAGCCTTTTACTATCTTACTAGATGCCAATCTAAGCGACGCAATAAGACTCTCTGTTGAAAATGGTATTTCTAGTTTCGTAGTAGTAGACAAAAAAGATAAGGTAGCAGGTATTCTCACCAGGCGTGATTTATTATTTGAGACAGATCTAAAGAAACCAATAAATCTACTTATGACGCCTTTTAGTCGACTTATCTACGCAGATGAAGATATAAAAACAGATCAAGCCCAAAAAATACTAAAAAAACATAAAATAGAAAAATTACCACTTCTGGATAAAAATAAACACCTCATCGGTCTTATTACCGCCAAAAGTTTAGAGGGTTTTGCCAGTCACCCCAGGGCTACCAAAGATAAACATGGACGCCTAAAAGTCGGAGCAGCCATCGGCGTAGTCGGGGATTATATCGAAAGAACTAAAATGCTTCTTGACGTAGGTGTCGATACCATAGTCATCGATGTAGCCCACGGCCAAAATGAAGTCGCCCTCGACGGTATAAAAAAACTCAGGAAAAAATACAAAGATATCGATCTAATCGGTGGCAATGTCGCCACAGGCCAAGGTGTTATAGATATGATCAAATTAGGCGTAGATGCGGTAAAAGTAGGCATAGGACCAGGTGGACTCTGCACGACTCGCGTAGTAGCCGGCGTCGGTATACCCCAATTGAGCGCAGTCTTGGAAGCCTGCCAGGTAGCCAAAAAGTATCGAGTACCAATAATCGCCGATGGTGGTACCAATTTTCCTGGAGATATCACCAAGGCTCTTGCAGCTGGCGCTCATTCCTGTATGTTAGCCGGCTGGTTTGCCGGTGCAGATGAGTCGCCTGGTGGTATCATAATGAGAAAAGGGATGAAATTTAAAGTCCATCGGGGAGCCGCATCATTTTTATCTGTTGCTGATAGAAAGTTAGAAAGCGGGGAGATACTAGATGAAACCAAACTCAATACTGTGGTACCCGAGGGAGTAGAAGCTCTCGTTCCCTACAAAGGTAAAGTTTCCGATGTCATCTATCAGCTCCTAGGGGCACTTCGTTCCGGCATGAGTTATTGTAATGCCAAGACTATAGACGAGCTTCATCAAAATGCTCGTTTTGTCCGTATCACCGAAGCCGGTTTTAGGGAGAGTAAATCACACAACGTCGAAGAGTTAACCTAATCCCTATTGCCTATTGCCTAATGCCTACGGTATAATTACCGCCATGGCAAATCAAATCACTATCGGTGAAACAACCTTTTATGTAGGAGATACTATCAGGGTACACTACAAACTGATTGAAAAAGAAAAAGTAGCCGGAAAAGCCAAAAGAGAAGTCAAAGAGGAAATACGTGAAAGGATCCAAGTATTCGAAGGTATAGTCCTAGGTGCCAAGGGCATGGGCGACAATAAATCCTTCTTAGTCAGAAGACTAGGAACGGACAAAATCGGCGTGGAAAGAATTTTCCCGGTCATCTCACCCTGGATAAAAAAGGTGGAAATTAAACAAAAAGGCTATCCCAGACGGGCTAAACTATATTACTTAAGAGATAAAATTGGACGTGAAGCCGATACATTAGCCGAGCCCACCAAAACTGCAAAACAGCCCAAATCAAGAGTAAAGAAAAAAACTCGAAAAAAAAGTGATACCAAAGAAAAATAACCTCCAAACTGGTTTTTTTGGTGAGTCGGTGGCCGAAAATTATCTCAAAAAACACGGCTATAAAATCCTCGAAAGAAATTTCAAGAAACGTTATACAGAAATAGATATCGTTTGTCTGGATAAAGATACGCTAGTCTTTGTCGAGGTAAAAACTCGTAAAACCAATAGCTTTGGCCCACCCCAAGAATCGATAACCCATTGGAAGATGCAATCTCTAAAGAGGAGCGCTCATTATTACAAACTTCTCCATCCCGAACTCCCTTCCTCTTTACGTATCGATGTCCTTAGTCTTAGACTCACTGATGAAAATAAAGTCGAAAACATCGAACTGATCAAAAATATTACTCTCTAAATGTGAAAAGCTAGTGAGAGTCACTAAGTAATAAGCTCTTTTCTTCGGAAGTATTTACATTTTTCTTATAATGCGGAATCTTGGGTGTCGAGTATCTATAGTTTGACATCTCTCTATTACTGCTTGCGGATCTGTTTTTGCTTGAGAAGCCATTCTTTCCATTTCTCTATCTCTTCCCTCTTTTGACTCCCAATAACGATAAATTATTGTTTGTAACTCGCATGACGTCTTACGAAATCTGGGGCATTCTTCTCCACCACACCAGTCTGGTCTTTTATAATTTCTTACGGTCTCTTTACTCATCGTAAATATTATAACCCCTTCCTATTTATTTACCAGGCAGTTAAAACCGAATTAATATGCACAAACCCAAAATCTCTAATTTATTTAAATCTTCTTATCCTAAATTTGCCGATATCCAATGTGCTTTTTCCACTAATTACCAGTTCTGTCAATATTTCACCTATTGCGGGAGAATGCTTAAATCCATGGCCGGAACATGGCGATGCGATTATCACCCCAGGATAGTCCGGATGAAAATCTATCACAAATTTCCCATCAGGTGAAACTGTATAGAGACAAGATATAGCTTTGAGACACTTTTTATTTATACCCTGAAAATAAGGTTCTATCCGACTTTTGTACATGTTTTCTATCTCCCCTCTAGTCACTTTTCTAGAAACTGTATCCGGATTTACTGGCTTTATATATTCTTCAGAAGCAATCTTTATCCCTCCGTAGGGTCCATCTATTGCCGGAAAACCATACATCGCATCTTCTTCATCCATGCCCACCCCCCAAAACCAAACGGGAAAATTGGGCGTTTCATATTCTGATATCGAGTTCTCTATATCAAACCAAAAAAGCACCTGCCGATAGACGGTAAAATAACGAGCCAGTTTATCATCAAGAAGCGCAGATAACCATGGACCCGAGGATATTATTACTTTTTCTGCCATACATTCATTTCTGGTAGTCTTAACTACAACTTTGTTGTTTGTGGTGATATGAAAACCAATTACCTTTTCATCAAAAGAAAATTTAGCCCCATGACTCTTGGCTAATCTAAGTTGCGCCTCGATACAAAGCTCAGCTTTCAAATACCCTCCAGCCGGTTCAAAATAGCCCTTTTCATTTCCTTTTAGTTTAAACTGCGGAAATCTTTTGCTTATCTCTTTGGAATCAAGCAGAGTATGGGGAATATCATATTTTTCTGCAACTGCGACTGTTTGCCCAAAGAAACTACTACCATAATATTTTGAGTGTTCCATGCTTGTTAAAAATAACCAGCCTGTGATAGTGAGCAGTTTTGTCCCAGTAGCTTTTTCGATTTCGTCCCAAATTTCATAAGACCGTAGTACCAAAGGAACATACTCCTCACCCTCTCCGATAGCTTGCCGAGTAACTCTCGTCTCTCCGCCAGAGGAACCAAATTGGTGTGGGGGAGCATATTGATCTATCCCCAGCACCTTATTACCTCTTTTGGCCAGTTGATAGATAGCAGCGCTTCCCATCGCTCCCAAGCCAATCACAATTGTCTCAAAAGATTTTTGCATAAACTATATTATATACAAATTATGCACAAAAAACCCACCTAATCGGTGGGTTTTTGAATATAAATTTTAAAACTTATTATCCGCGCTTTACGTTTTTTGCAGCTGGTCCTTTTGGACCATCTTCGACATCAAAAGTGACGGCATCTCCGACTTGAAGTTCGTTAAACGTAATACCCGCTAGATCGTTGGAGTGAAAGAAAAGGTCTTTCACTTCACCTTCACGGGATATGAACCCAAAGCCTCTATCGGTTTTTGTTTTGACTGTTCCGTTCATAGTTTTACTCCTTTCTTAACATAGTATTATACCATATAA
>JACQJU010000072.1 GCA_016204905.1 Candidatus Gottesmanbacteria bacterium
CATTTTATCCTAAACTTAGGTATAATTCTCTTGAGAACATGAAGAAGAAATTATCTTTAAGCTTTGACAAAGTTCATCTGCTAAGTGCAGTTATAAAAACATCTGCCGTTATTTGGCTGGTATGTATTATTGGTGTGTTTACAATTCTCGGTTATGTAGTGGGTGTTAGAAAGGAAATGTTTGACAAAGCTCCCGATGTCTTTGCTTTCTCTCTTCTTGGCCTAGTCGTATTAGGATGTCTAGCCTTTTTAGTCGGAGTGACAAGTTTTACAACGCAGATATTAATCAAACGATCTCAAAAGAGACAAAACCTATTTCTTTTTCTCATCAAGCTATTTCTCTCTCTAACTATCCTACCGCTCTACCTAATGATTTATGTTCTAAAACCACTTGAGCTCATCAAAAGAATCAAACATGGTGGCATAAAGGGTTTCTGTAAATCACTTCGTCTCAAATCAGTATTGGTTAAAGTTATTGGACTTGTGGTGGTTGGATTTATTATCTTGCCGATTTGGATTGGAGGATACGTAACTGTTGGAGCGTTAACTGCTAGTCAGCTAGGGTACATCACTGAAGATATAAATATTGTGGGAACAGGGTCGATGTACCCAACTTGGGAAAAAGGGACAAAGGGCAAAAGCAACAAGGATTTAGCAAAAGAGATTATAACTACAGCTGGATTTTTACCTTACCCAAATGGAATCGTAATAAGTGGGAGAAGATTTCTGGGACACACGCTCGGCAGAGGTGACATTATCACATGGGAAAATGATGCCACAAGGGAGCTAACAAGCAGAGATGGCGGTGACCCTGCTGGTTTACTAAAAAGAATTATTGGCTTACCAGGAGATACTATAGAACTTAGAGAAGGTATCGTTTACCTAAATGGAGAGCCACAAAAAGAACCTTACACTGCAAAGCCACATTCAACTTTTGGCGAGAAGTTCTTAAGAGAGTGCCAGACAATTACTGTCCCGCAAGATGCTATTTTTGCAATGGGTGATAACAGGAAAGGAAGTTCCGACTCAAGAGAAGTTGGGTTCGCGCCAATCAAAGATATTCGTCTAGTTCTCCCCTTAGAAAAGCAAAAGGGTCAACTAGATAAAAACTGGCATGACACCTCAAATGATCTAGATAGTTCTACAAAACTCAGGATTAATAAAGAAAAGTTTGTTGAACTTCTAAACCAAAAACGTAAGGAAAAGGGAGTGCCAGAAGTTAAATATCAGCCCAAACTCGAAAAGTCTGCTGAACTTCGAGGGGAAGCAATTCTAAAAGATAACGACTTTGAGCAAAAAGGGTCGTATACAATGGAGCGTTCAATGGCTGATGCCGGCTATTGGAATACTTATTGGTGGGAGGTATCCATCCAGGGTTATTATGAAGCAGAGGAATTGATAGAAGATTACCTTGAAAGAGACTCGACTGATGCAAAAGAAACTTGGTTTGATAAAAAATTTGACGATATTGGAATAGCGGAGGTCGAAGGTACACTAAATGGATGCCCTACCCAAGTAATTGTCATTCATGTCGCAGGATATATTCCACCCAATTACAAACAAGCTGATATAGATTCGTGGAAAACCAACCTTTCTAGGCTAAAAGAAATTCAACCAAGTTGGGCAGATCTTAGAAATAACTCAAGCTTTTATCAGAGTAATAAGAGCGATGTTGATAGAATCAACGCAATTATTTCGATAAGAATATCAAACATCTCGGCAATTGTCTCAAAGATGGAGTCCAACCGATGGCTTACAGTATCGGAGCAAAGAATGGTTGACCAAGATAAATCTTTATTTAATGAGCAAGAAGCAATCGCAACCAGGTTAAATAGCCCACACTAGTTTAAAAGTTATTCGGATTTTTTGAATCTCATGATCAAAAAGTAAGGAAAATGATCAACTCCACCATTTTTCAAAGTTCCTGCACCATTTGGTTCAACTACCTTCTCAACAAATAAATGGTTGATAGCAAAACAATTAATTAGATCGGAAATTTTGTAATGCCAGTGTTGATATTGGTTCAAGTCGTCTTTAATCAATCCTGTTGTAAAGTAGTTACTTACGGCTCTGCCAATTTTATTCCCCTGATCGTCCTTTAAAGAATAGGTATTGGGAGGGTTCTCGAAGCATGGGTGTGTAGTGCTGATAACAACTTTCCCTCCCAGCTTAGTCACACGAGCTATCTCATGAACAACTGAGGACAATTCTTCGATATCCAGTAGGACCATATTCATTAAAACGACATCGAAGGTTTCGTTTGCAAGAAGTAATCTTTCCAAATTACCAAGAATAAATTCTGTATTACTTGGTACACCCCTACTCTTTGCACGACCGACAAGTTCCTCAGTAAAATCAATTCCAACAACTCTCTGCGCAGTTTGTGCCATCCTGCGTGTCCAGTATCCATTTCCACACCCAGCGTCTAAAACATTCTTCCCTTTTAGATCTTCCAAAAGTTCCTGAACAATAGGATTTATGATGAGTTGTTGCGACTGATCACCTGTTTCCTTCACAACAGCGTCATAATCTTTTGCAATTGATGACCAGTAGGTTTTGCTTTGCGACATATCTCAGCTTAGTGTAGCAAGAACTGATAATTATTTGCTAGATAATTCTTATTTTTCATATCACCACAAACTGACAGAAACTTTATTGCGAACTATTTTCCTCTTTACTAGACTGTAGCTATTAGGAAGTAAAGCCTAACGAAACAATCGGGGCTGTGACTTTTGAATATACGCCAGCTATGCG
>JACQJU010000077.1 GCA_016204905.1 Candidatus Gottesmanbacteria bacterium
AAATCAATCATATAAAAAGTAGAAAAAAAATATATTATACTTATGTTATGAACAATAAACTCTGGTATATCCAACAGCTTGATCTATTTAAAGGACTAGCAAAAGAGAAGTTACATACGATTGAGTCTCTTCTTGCGATGAAAGAGTATTACAAAAGAGAAGTTATTTTCGAACCGGGGGACAAAGATAAGGTTTTTATCGTTAAAACAGGACAAGTAGAGCTTTATCAACTAAACCCCTCAGGCAAGAAAGCTATTATCGAACGGCTGCTTCCGGGAAGTATCTTTGGCGATTTAGGCACGGATTCACCCTCTGATATTTTTGTAGAAGCTACTGTAGAGTCATATGTTTGCTCCATCAATAAGAACAAATTTTTCTCTCTGGTAAGTCAGCACCCTGAACTTTCCGAGAAATTGATGAAAAGTTTATTTAGCCGTCTAGTTGCAGTTGAAAAAAGGATGTCATCAGTTGCAACAGATAATGCATTCCAGCGATTTATAAAATTACTCCTTTCACTTGAGAAAACTACAGAAAAGAATAATGCTGTGTTATCGGATCATTTCACCCATGAGGAATTGGCACAAATGCTTGGAATCAGCCGTCAAACTGTGACAACTCTAATAAATCAATTGGAAAAGAAAGGCCTTATAAAACGAACGAACAAAACACTTATATTTCTTCCTTCTCAATTAGAATCCTTAGTCAAATAAGTTTTGTCTTCCATCTGACAGATTTCCCCATGTTGATCTTGTACTTTATTCATATGAAAGGTATTCAACTTCTGTGCGAAGAGAAAAATCAAGAAAAAGATCTGATACTGGATCTCAGTCGATTGTATTCAATTCCATTAGAGAAAAAGAATAGCTCTACTAAAAGAAACAAGAAAAACAATGATAATCGAAAGGAGGTGAAAACATGAAAACACAACATCTCGTTTTGGGAATTGTAGCGGTCCTTCTTGTTGGAGGAGGAGTTGTCTATTTCAATAGCCAGTCAATACCAAAAGATTGGACTGATGGGAGTTTTGTGAAAGAAGAAGCAATGACGAAAGATGGAGGAACAGGTACTGGTTCTTCACTTGCATCTCAATATTTAGACTATTCTTCTGAAAGTCTAAAAAAAGCATCAGAAAATAACGGAAGAGTGGTGCTTTGGTTTGCGGCACTTGCGTGGTGCCCGTCATGTCAAGCTGCAGACAAAGATTTTAAAGCAAACTTTGATAAAGTGCCAAAAGATATTACGATATTGAAGGTAAACTACGATACTGCCAAGGATCTGAAACAGAAATACGCAATAACCGTGCAGGATACGTTTGTCCAGGTTGATAATCAAGGAAAAGAAATCACCAGATGGAATAGCGGCGGACAGGGAATAAAAGCGCTTCTGGCAAATGCAAAATGAATTTATTTTCCTAGCACTACGAGTATGTTTATTGAAAAATGATTGCTCCTAGTCCCAGGTAAATAATTACTTAAAAACAAGAAAGTTATGTTTTTACTCATTCCAATTGCTTTTATATCAGGAATTTTGACAGTATTTTCTCCCTGCGTTCTCCCAATTTTGCCAATTATTCTAACTAGCGGCATTGATGGAAAAATCAACAGAATCAGAGGAATTATTGTAGGACTGGTGATCAGTTTTACTATAGCATCGCTCCTTTTGGCAACTATTGTAAGAGCTTTTGGTATCCCCGCTGATACTATCCGTAATTTTGCAGTTATCCTCCTTGTTATTTTTGGCTTAAGCATGGTGTTCCCTATTATTTGGGAGAAAGTGCAAATATTCATTGAGCGATATTGGAAGATCACCCCGGTACAAAATCAAAGCAATGGATTCGGTGGTGGATTTCTAACAGGAGTAAGTCTTGGTGTTGTGTGGACTCCTTGTATCGGCCCAGTGGTGGCTACCGTAGCTACACTTGCCGCAGTGAATAAGTTTTCTTTTGGAACGGTTCTTATAGCCTTTGCTTATGCCTTAGGAACTGGAATCCCATTGTATTTTATCGCCAAAGGTGGACAGAAAGTTACCTCAAGATTAACCATATTCAAAACAAAGAATGAAAGAATCCGGCAGGTATTTGGAGTTGTTATTTTGGCTACAGCATTTTTGATTTGGACAGGTTCTGACCGGTCTTTGCAAGCATGGACCCTTTCCCACTTACCAGCTAGTTGGACACAGCTTGCAACCACATTTGAGAATAAAGTGAACGTCAATCAGTCGCTACAAGAAATTAATAAGAAAGATTCTGCAAAAGTAACACCAGGATCAACAGTTATCAAGAAAGTATCGCTGCAGAACGATTTCACCGGTGCAAAAGTAAAACCTGAAGACTTGGAGCAGGGTTGTTTTGGACAGGATTGTATCCCAGCCATCACTAATCCGAAGTTTCAAAAAGCAAGTGATGCAACTTGGCTACAAGACAACGATGTTGTTTTTACCATTTCTCATAAGGGAATAGATAGAGCATATCCACAGCGTATTATGAATTGGCATGAAATAATTAATGATGAGATTGCGGGTGAACCAATCGCAATTACCTTTTGTCCGCTTTGCGGTTCTGCGGTTGCATTTGAAAGAAAAGTTGATGGGATTATTACTGAGTTTGGTGTGTCAGGTAAACTTCATGATAGTGATTTGGTTATGTATGACAGATACGAGGGTAATTTATGGCAGCAAATAACAGGTGAGGCAATTGTTGGTCCGGCAGCTCGCAGAAATGAGAAACTGAAAGCCATTCTTCTTGGTACGACAACCTGGGGAGTTTGGAAAAAAGATCATTCAAATGGCGAAGTACTTTCTCAAGATACGGGATATACAAGAAATTACAGCCAATATCCATACGGAACATATGAACAGGATGACCAGATTTATTTCGGGGTGAAAAATCTTAACAAGCAATTGCAAATAAAGACAGTTGTCTATGGTATAGAGATAAACGGAAAAGCAAAGGCATATCCTGCAAGCATTTTTGATAAAAATGCAAGTTTTAATGATTCTTTGGACGATACCAAACTAAAACTGGAAAGGACAAATGCAGGTGAAGTTAAAGTCACCAACCTGCAAACAAATGAGAAAATAATTCCACTTCGTCTATTTTGGTTTGCCTGGGCAGCGTTTCATCCGGATACAGAGATTTATAAATTATAAGAAGGTAAGGAGGCGATATTATTATGATGGGACATGGAAAACATTGTAACTGCATGGTCTGTTATTTGGACGAACAACTGCAAAAAGCTCTTGAAGCAAATAAAAATCTGATAATTGTGCATAAATCCCAAATGCAGGAGAAGAAAGAAGGTGATAAAAGTGGCTAAAATTAAGATTTATTCAACTACAACTTGTCCATATTGTAAAATGTTAAAAGACTATCTTTCTACCAAAAACATTTCTTTTGAAAATGTATTTGTCGATCAGCAACCGGATCAGATGCAAAACTTTGTTGATACATGCGGATCTATGGGTGTACCCTGTACCCATATTACTAAAGATGACGGCACAGAGGTCAACATACTTGGGTTTGATAAAGAGAAAATTGACCAGACACTCGGTATTACTTGAAATAAAAGATGGATATATGAAAATACAATTACTGCATACGGCTGATTGTCATGCCTGGAAAGACAGTCTTTCTATTCTTGAGGAAACGTTGAAGTCAAAAGGATTAGAAGTTAAGTATGAGGTTATTTTAGTTGAGAAAGAGAAACAGGCAAAGCAGTATAAATTTAGCGGTTCACCGTCAATACTTGTAGACGGTGTTGATGTTGATCCGATGGCAAGAAATGTTAAAACTTATTCAGTAAGTTCCTGCCGTCCCTATTTCTATCAAGGCAAAAGTTATGATTTTCCACCAAAAGAAATGATTCTTGAAGCCTTGAAATAGACATTATTTACAGAAGAAGTGAGCATTCTGGGCCTTTGTACTGTCCTTCTTTTGCTCCCAGAGTTGCGGCTAACATAATTCCAGGTCCACCACCGTTGGCAATAGTTCTTCCGGATTCGGCCAGCGCTTTTGCCGCATTTTTTGTATTCTCGAAGTTTTCTTCTCCCACTTCACCACAGGAACAGCCAAAAAATGTTAAGGCTTTTATTTCCATAGTATTTGTATGAAATATCCCACCACTAATAAAATAATTCCGAAAACTCCTATAATTTGCTCCCGTTGCATTTCCTTATAGACAAGAGGATTTATTCTATGCTCTTTCCATACACGTCTGTGCACCATAATAGCTGTTAAACCTATTATAACTTCGCCTATTACCTGAAGGTGAATCCTATGAATTGACTATTCATATATTTA
>JACQJU010000086.1 GCA_016204905.1 Candidatus Gottesmanbacteria bacterium
GAACTGAAAGAAAAACTACTGCAAAAGGGTATTTTCATAAAGGACTGCTCAATTTATGAAGGGTTAGGACAACAATATATTTATCTCGGCATTCCACTAAAACGATATCAAATAGAAATTACAAAAGCTATTAAAAATTGTTTGGCAGAATAACTATGTTTACTATTTATAACTGGTCAAAAACAAATAAAGAAATAAAAAATAAAATAATGAATCGAGCCATGTTTGATATCTCAAACATTCGACAGTATGTATCAACGTGGATTGAAACTATCAAAAAAGAAGGCGACGATGGGATAGTAAAATATGTCCGACAATTTGATAATAAAAATTTTGTCTTAGAAGATTTAAAAGTAGCGAAAAAAGATATTCAGGAAGCTTACAAACAAGTAAATCCCAAAGTTATCGAAATAATAAAAAAACAAATTAGTATTTCTCGCCAAAATGCATTATCCCGCACGCGGCAAGAAATAGTTCTTCAGTCTTTTATTCCTGGAGTCCAAGTGGGATATAAAATAACTCCCATCGAATCAGTCGGACTAACTGTTCCTGCCGGACAAGTACCACTGCCTACCGTCATGCAGATCTTGGGTGTCACCGCCAAAGCAGCCGGAGTAAAAAGAATCGTTGCTTGTTATCCACCCACCGGAGATTATCCAGAAATGCTTATAGCAGCCGATCTTGCCGGCGTCGATGAAATATATAGAGTCGGGGGAATTGCTGGGATAGCAGCTATGGCCTATGGCACAGAAACGATTACGCCTGTATTAAAAATAGTTGGCCCAGGAAGTATCTATACCCAAGCTGCCAAACTACTCGTATTTGGCAAAGTTAGCATAGATATGATCGCCGGACCATCAGAAGCCATTATTTTAGCGGACGAATCTGCCAATCCAGCCTATTGTGCAGCCGATATTCTAGCCCGAGCCGAACACGCTCCCGATGCCGCAGGAGTACTACTCACCTACTCCGAAGCTTTAGCAAGAGCAACAAAAAAGGAAATCGAAAAACAAATAAGGTACTTAACAAGAAGAGAGACAATTGAAAAATCACTCAGTAAGTATTCTTGTGCCATAGTCGTCAAAGACTGGCAAAGCGCAATCGCTCTTACTAATGAATATAGTCCAGAACACTTAGAAATATTGGTAAGTGACCCACTAGCAGTATTGCCCAATATAAAAAATGCCGGTTCTATATTTTTGGGAGACTATGCTCCAGTTGCAGTTGGTGATTATGCAAGTGGCACTAATCACATACTCCCAACAGGATACTGGGCAAAGATGACATCGGCAATAAGTGTAGAAACTTTCCAGAAGTCATCCGAGATCCAATATCTCACCAAAGATGGCTTAGAAAATTTAGCAGATATTGTCGATGTCATATCCGGAATTGAAAAACTAGATGCACATTGGAATAGCGTTAATAAACGTTTAAAAAAAGGAGACAGATTATGGCAAAAACTAAACTCGGGTTAAATATAAATCAACTTTCAGCAAACGATGTTTCATTGACAAGAACAACATTGGAATCACAAATTGATCTTCGCATAGAAGACGCAAAAAGACGCCCATATCGTATTCAAACAGGAATAAAATTTTTTAACCACATGTTAACTGGGGTCGCATCCCGAGCTTGTCTGAATCTCGATGTGCAATATAAAAGAACTATAGCAGAAACGCTAGATCATGTGATTATTGAAGATACTGGTTTGGTATTTGGTAGAGCAATAAGAGAAATGTTGGATATAAGAAGAATAAATGGAGTCATGGAAAGAGGCTCTTATACAGTCACATTTGATGAAGCTCTCGTTACGGTAACTTTAGCATTTGACGGACGAGCCTATACCTATTTACGGGGTGATGTTAAGGGAGCGAATTTGGACTACGTGGAAGATATGCTTTCTACCAATCTCAAGCAATTTTTCGAAGGCTTTGCTCAAGGATCAGGATCTGTAGTCCAAGTACAATTCTTCGCCGGTGAAGATAGTCACCACACCTGGGAAGCAGCATTCAAAGCATTTGGTGAAGCTCTAAGAGAATCTCTTCTCCCCTGTCCATATAGAGCAGGTACAACCATAGGTTTAAAAGGTACTGGAATGGAAGGCAAATTATGATGAAAAATAAAGCATTTATTTTCGATATGGATGGCGTGATTGTCAATAGTGAGCCAGTGTGGTCTCGTTATGAGGAGAAATTTATGCCCGAACTTATGGGACAGGATGCATATGGGAAAATTAAAGACCAAATACTTGGCAATTCTATCAGTAGAATTTATGAAGCGGCTAGTGTCTACGGTTTTAATA
>JACQJU010000090.1 GCA_016204905.1 Candidatus Gottesmanbacteria bacterium
ATTTTATAGTGTATATAACAGTCCAAATAGTCATTGAGGTAAGTAAGGAATCGAATAACGCCAGGCGATCGTAGAGAAGAGAAAAGGGGTTTAGGATATAGAGAACTCCGGCAAGGAGAGCTATTTTTTCTGCTCTATTTCGCGGGTCCTGCCATTCGGCAGCCCCATGTCCACCCACAAGGGGACCCCGGCCATGGGGCTCCCCGCCTCGTGTCACCCGCTCAATAAATAGTAATTTAGTAAGCTTATAGATACCTAGTAGGGTAATGAGGCCGAATAAGACGGAAGGGAGTCTTCCAGCCAGGAGATACCAATCGGAAGGAAAAATTTGGAGGAAGATAGCTATAATCCAGGTAAGAAGAGGTGGTTTGCCATCGGTCAGAGAGAGACCCCACTGGGAGTGAGTAGTCTGGATAACTTTGGACCAGTAGATGTAGATAGACTCATCGGTGAAGATGGGGAGGAGAAGAAGATTGTAGAGACGCGTAAATAAATATACAAGTCCTAATAAGAATAAAGGTATATGTGATTTTGTAAATAATTGCACTCTACGATTTTAACATATATACACTCGGCTAAATCGTAAAAGTGACCTATAGTTGAAAAGAAATGGGAAAAGTACTATAATCCCGCAACTTAGAAAAAAATACTTTTCAACCACCCATTTATGGCTAAAAACTGATCCTGAATCCTTTTGGGGTCGGTTTCTTGCTATAAAAGGCAAGAAGTTTTATGAGGCAAACCAGTTCTTTTTTTTTGCAAACTGGACTTGCTAAATAGAACCAATTTTATATTTCTTGCACTTTAACAATCTGCGGATAAATGTCATTTCCGGTGGAAAATCAGCCAGGAAGTGGGTTGAGAATGTTTTTATCTCGATCGACTTTCTGGCTGGTTTATAGACCAAAGGAGGTGACTATATAAGACAATAAAACTAGCCAAAGAGGGAGCAGAAGCTTCCTGCATCCAATCGATGCGAACGATACCCAAACCCTATTCTGTAGTCAGATTCGGAGGAAAAACATGTTTCATCGTAAAACGTGGGGCGCTTTCGCGTTCCTCGTGTCTCTCAGTTTCTTGCTGCTCAGTTCGTGTGGTGGTCCCGCCCTTCCACTGCGCAGCGATATGGGTACCGACGGCCTCACAAGCGTCGTGACATACAATCTTCAAGGGCCGGCCGGCACGGAGAAGGAAAAAAACATCGCGGAATTGCGCGGTGTGAACGAAATCGCTCCTCAGCTCCAGCTTCAAACGGTCTTCGGCAAGCTCCCTGGCTCGAAAACCCAGGATGTACAGATCACGCTGCCGAACGGTGTGAATGCCCAAGCTTTGGGTATGGTTAAAACCAAGCGCTTCGGCGGACTTTCGCACTTCATGACCGTTGAATCAGCCACGTACACAGCCTTAGACCGGTATGGCACTATTGTCTGTGGAGCCAAAATCAGACTCGATTTTAACCGGAACTTGCAACAGTATCTGGATATAGAGCGGCGGGACTTTCAGTCGCTGTGGTACTACGATATCCCCTGTTCGCAAGACGGGAGTCAGATTACCCTGCGACTCGAAGAGTCTAAGCTTCGGGCGTTGGTGCTCAACGAGGTGTGGCAATCTCGGATTGCCTGGGGGAGCTTTTTCTTCAACTGGGGCCACTCGGTGACCTCGGTGGGAGGAGTCGCAACCTCTTGGCCAGGCGGATGGTGGACGCGTATGGACGTGCCCAACACTCAGTATGACGCCATGGGCGCTGCTAACTTCGTCAATACAATGGTGAAAGATCTCGAGTCATCTCCGAACCCTTGGCTCGAGTACACACCTGATGGTCTGTTTGACAAGTCGGGGGCGTATCTGATCTATTCCGCGGCGGACGCGGATAAGTACTTCACTTTTGATCGGATACTCCTGAACCGGCAGACTGAATACGCCGTGTTTTACCGTCCCAATAAGAAGACCCCGTGGGACTATATCATCGTCCGGCCGGTGTATAACTACGAGTTCAACGACGCCGGACAGGTGTGGGCCAACATAAAAGGTTGGGGTACCGATCCCTTTAGTGGACGCCTCGATGAGCAAGGTATGCCGAAGGACGCTAATGATAGTGTGATTGCTGAACTGGAGCGTATCGGCTGGATGAACGCTCCGAATGCGAGTCTGGAGCAACTCCAGTTCGTCTCCCGCGATGGTCGTATCCTTTACACCATGACCATCCGAGCATTCGTTGGCGCCAACGACTCGCTCGTCATCTTTGGCCCGGTCCAGCCGAACTTGCAGCAGATCCGGCAAGATGCGCCAACCGGTGAGGTGCAGCCCAAGCCCATCCTTTACGACGACAAGGGTAAGGTTCTCCCACAGGAGCAGCAACCCTACACAGATCAGCAGTGGGCGGACTTTCAGCGAGAAGCAACGATCTGGAACTATCTCAAGGATAATCCGTTTCACGTCGGGGCTGATCTGCTGGTGCAGTACCGTTTCGCCGACAATACTTCGTGGGCACCCATTATTTGTCATGATTCAGATGGCGATGCCTATACGTGTGGGTACAGGCCGGTTGAGTGGAATCTCTCCACCAGCTATTACTTTGATGGACAAGTACGCAAACCGTGGCTGGTGAGCCAGCTTCTCGGCGAAGTGGGCGTACGCACACTTGGTATGTCCTACGCCAGCGGGCGCTTCGAGGGCACAGGGATGCTTTTCGGCATGGCACAGCAATTGTTTCAGGAAGAGTTCTACTCTGGTATCACTCAAGAGTCAATCTGGCGCTTTGACGCTCGTGCGTCGCAGCTGCCGGAAACACTGGCGAAGGCGTGGGCCGAGTTGAACAACAAGTAAGGAGGAAATCCGCAGATTTTTTTTGCAAGAGCCCTACAACAACATGTGGTCTGACCGATGAGGTCGTTTGTTGCCTGTGGGGTTCTTTTTTGGGATGAAATCTCTATTTGACAGATATGGTATGATATTAGGAGTTAATAAAAGCGATGATGAGGGATGGTTGGACCCTCGGAGCTGACCCTAATCAGGTACGGAGGCGAAACCGTAAAAAGACAAGCAACATGTGTCGCAGAAGCGGAGCATGTCAAGAATGAGGTTAGCTCATATTGATTTGTCCCGGCGCGAGTCGGGATTTTTTATGAGTTAATAAACTAAGGTGGCAACGTGTAGGAATACACCCTTGAGTATCCCGATATTTTTCGGGAGAAAGAGGGTTTTTTATGGGAAAAAATATATTTGAGGATATACACCTGGGGAAATATCAGGAGGAAAAAATTGATCTGCCTCTGTCTGCTTTTGAGGCCTTCAAGAGGCTTTATTCGTCGTGCAAAAATATATTTCTACTTGAGTCTTTGGGAGAGGAGGGAAGATATAACCGCTATTCTTATGTAGGATTTGACCCTCCAGTTACGATTGAGTCTAAAGGAAAGGAGTTAATTGTCAATAATAGAATAGAGAAAGTAGACAATCCTTATACATATCTTTCCCAGTTTTCAATTCTTCAGCGTAAACAAAAAGAATTGGGAGGTTTTAGCGGTGGGTTGGTGGGGTATTTTTCTCATGAGGCGGCGAAATATTTTGAAGAAGCCTTTGTAGGATATGCAAATCATGAGTTTCCTGATTTTTGTTTTGGGTTTTACTCGGATGGACTCAAATTTGATAAAAAAACGAGGAAGTGTACTTATTTTCATCATGGGTCCTCCAGACTCAGAAAAGTCTATAGTCTTCTTCATAACTCTGGGGAATTAGAAGAATTTTCCTATAGAAATCTTAAAGCAGGAAAGGGTGAAAAAGACCATTACGTCATGGTTTCAAAAGCTAAAGACTATATAAAAAATGGAGATATTTTCCAAGTAGTTTTGTCTTTAAAAAGTTATTTTCATATTAGTGGGGATACGCGAAGAATTTATGCAAATTTAAGACAGATAAATCCCTCACCTTATATGATATATATGAAATTTGAGGAGAAAGAGATAATTTCGGCAAGTCCGGAACTACTCATAAGAGTAAAAGGAAAAGAGATCGAACACTTTGGGACTTTGGCGGGGACGGCAAAAAGGGGGAGAGATGAGAAAGAAGATACGTTGTTGGAAAAAGAACTATTAGATGATGAGAAGGAGAATGCCGAGCATATGATGTTGGTGGATCTAGCTAGAAATGATGTAGGAAAAATAAGTGATTTTGGGAGTGTGAGGGTAGAAAAACAGATGAGTGTGAAAAAGTTTAGTCATGTACAACATCTTTATTCGGAAATAAGAGGGAAACTCAAAAAAAAGGAAGACGCTTTTTCGGCGCTGTCTGCCTGTTTTCCGGCGGGGACGTTGACAGGGGCACCAAAAGTGGAAGCGATGAAGATAATATCCGAACTTGAAGGTGAGTCCCGCGGACCATATGGAGGCGTGGCGGGATATTTTTCACTCAGTGGGGAGGCAATGATGGCGATTTTAATCAGATCATTATTTATAGATGGAAACAGTGCTTATACCGAGACTGGTAGTGGGATTGTTTTGGATAGTCTAGCGGAAAAAGAATATCAGGAAATAATAAATAAACAGAAAGCGATGGAGGAAGCGTTAAAGAATGCAGCAATGTAACAATGTTCCAATGCAACAATGAGAGGTAATATTTTTATGAAGGCGCTGATCATCGATAATTATGATTCGTTTACCTATAACCTGTACCAAATGATAGGAGAGTTGGGAGGGAATCCTGTGGTAGAGAGGAATGATAAGTTGACGATAGAAGATATAAAAAAGAAAAACTTTTCTCGGATAGTAATTTCTCCGGGCCCGGGGTCTCCTGATGATTTGGGCTATTTTGGGATATGTAGGGAAGTAATAGTGACGTTGGGTAAAACGATTCCTCTTTTGGGAGTATGTCTAGGTCATCAGGGAATAGTTTCGGCCTTTGGAGGGAAGGTGATACGGGCAGGAACGATAAAGCATGGGAAGCAAAGCGGTGTGAAACATAACGGCCAATATATTTTTAAGAATGTAAAAAATCCGCTTATAGGTATGAGGTATCACTCATTGATGGGAGAAAAAGAAACTATGCCAGAAGCATTAGAAGTAACCGCAGAATCTTTGGATGATGGGGCGGTGATGGGAGTAAGGCATAAAGCGTATCCTATCTTTGGTGTGCAATTTCATCCAGAATCTATCGGTACAAAAGATGGAAAATTGATGTTAAAAAATTTTTTATCAATTTAATAACAACGGTTTATTGGATATGCGACCGCATATTGAATAGACTTTTGTTTTTGGAGAATTATGGAAACGATGCATTACTTAGTAAATAAAATTATTGGAAAAAAGGACCTGAGTCTGAAAGAATCGATGATTCTGGCGACTTACATGTTCCAAGGAAGTTTGACGCCGGTCAAGATTGCTTCTATCTTGGTTGCTTTAAGGATGAAAGGGGAAAGTAGCGAGGAAATATTGGGATTTATAACTGTGATGAGGAAATATATGCAAAAGATTAAAACTTCTGGTGTAGTAATTGATACTTGCGGGACTGGAGGGGATGGAAAAGGAACTTTTAATATATCCACAGCAACTGCTCTTGTAGTGGCAGGAGCGGGAGTAAAAGTAGCCAAACATGGTAACAGAGCGGCAAGTAGTCTCTGTGGGAGTGCTGATGTGTTGGAAAAGTTGGGGGTAAATATCGATTTGACTCCGGGAGAAGCGGAAGAATGTCTGGAAAGCGTGGGTATGACATTTCTTTTTGCACCTAATTATCATCCGGCGATGAAACATGTTTCTGGTGTAAGGAAAGAATTGGGAGTAAGGACTGTATTTAATTTCTTGGGACCTTTTGTAAATCCTGCTGGGGTAAGGAGACAAATAATTGGTGTGCCAAATATTCATATTGCTAGGAAATTGGCACAGGTGGCAAAGAGGTTGGATTATAAACATTTATTGATAATTACGAGTAAAGATGGATTGGATGAAATAAGTGTTTTTGCACCCTCGCAAGTATTGGAGATTAAGGGAGAAAATATAAAAGAAATAATGATAGATCCAAAAAAGTTTGGTTTCAAAAATTTAGATAAAAAGGAAATGAGGGGCGGGGATGGATCTTATAATGCAGAAATTATCAAAAGAATAATTGGGGGAGAAGAAGGAGTAAGAAGAGATATAGTAGTTTTAAATACTGCGGCGGCACTTTATGTTGCGGGGAGAGTAAAAGATATTAAAGAGGGTATCAAATTAGCAGAAGAGTCAATTGATAGCGGCAGGGCAAAAGCGATATTAGAACAGTTTATCAAATATTCACGGCAAGGTATAAAAAATAGAAACTGATATATTTTGATACTTTAAAAGAAAATGTTTTAAAACATCTTACTAATCAATTATGAAGAATTTTCTTTCAAGAATCATTGAAATTAAACGAAAAGAGGTGGAAAAATTAAAAAGCGAGTCGTGCAGTTTTAAAAACGCTCTTGTCAATCCAAAAAGTGATGGTTTGGCAATAATTGCCGAGATAAAGCTTGCTTCACCGGTAGCAGGATTGATTGGAAAGAAGACGGATGTGACCAATAGAGTAACTGAGTATGAGTTAGCCGGAGTTGATGCTATTTCGGTTGTGGTTGATAAAACATATTTTCAGGGAGAATATAGTTTGATAAGAAAAATTAAGCAAAACGTTATACTTCCAATACTGGCGAAAGATTTTATTATTGATCCTCTGCAAATATTTCAGTCGAAACGGATGGGTGCTGATGCAGTACTTTTGATAGCAAAGATTGTGAATCAGACTAAATTAATCGAATTAGTAAAATTGGCAGAAGAATTAGAAATAGACCCAATAGTAGAAGTAGATAATCAAAATGATTTAGAGAGAGTATTAAAGATAAATACTGATTTAGTTGCAGTAAACGCAAGGAATCTGGATGATTTTAGTGTGGACATAGATAGGGCATGTCATCTGATAAAACAAATTCCTGAGAATAGAGTGGTGTTGGGATTTTCTGGTATCAGGAGGAGAGAAGATGTAGAGAAATATAAAGCTGCCGGAGCAAGAGGAGTATTGGTAGGGACAAGTTTGATGAAGGCGAGGAATGTGAAGAAATTCATTAATAAATTGAGAGAGCCATTATTTAAATTTACGGGTCCTGGTTTTTGATTGAGATAAGAGATAAAAGATAAGGGATAAAGGATAAGAGAGAGGTATAAAATAATACATTGCACCTTTATCTTTTATCTTCATATCTTTTATCAACTTAAACTCCTTTGTCACCGTGGGTAAAGGTTAAGGTAAAAATTTATGTCAGTTAAAGTAAAAATTTGTGGGATAAGAACTCTGGAGGCGGCAAGAGCCAGTGTTGATGCTGGTGCTGATTTTTTGGGTTTTAATTTTGTAAAAAGTTCGAAAAGATATATAGATCCTGTAAAAGCCAAAGAAATTATAAGTATGCTTTTACCGGAAATAAAGATAGTAGGAGTATTTCAGAATGAGGAAATAAAGATGATTAAGGAGATAGTAGATCTTTTGAAAATAGATTTTGTGCAACTGCATGGAACTGAGTCGGCTCGATATAGCAGACTTACACAATACGCAGGAATTATCAAAACATTCTTGCTCCCTTTTGATTTTGATAGTCAAAAATTAAGGGGAGAAATGGAGAAATATAATGTTGATTATTTTCTTTTGGATAGGGGGATACAGGGAGAGGGAACACCAATAAATACTTATAAAGTGAGAGAACTATCTCTGCATTTTCCAGTATTTCTGGCAGGAGGACTAAATCCAGAAAATGTAAGTGAGTCAATAAGAATAGCACAACCATATGCTGTGGATGTAGCAGGTGGAATTGAAACTGGGGGAGAACAAGATATAGGAAAGATTAGAGAATTTATCAGAAATGCAAAAGAAGAATTATGATTTTTGATTATAAAACTAAATATGATGCAGATACTTCGGGACATTTTGGGCAGTTTGGGGGTAGATTTGCTCCAGAGATGTTGATACCGGCTCTAGAAGAACTAGAAAAAGCATATATAAAGGCAAAAAAGGATACGGACTTTGAGAGAGAGTTTTTGTCGCTGTGTCGAAATTATGCAGGAAGACCAACACCGTTAACTTATGCCAATAATTTAACAAAGCAATTGGGAGGGGCGAAAATATACCTCAAAAATGAAGGTTTAAACCTCTCGGGTGCTCATAAAATTACGCATTGTTTGGGTCAAGCTATTCTAGCTCGGAGGATGGGCAAGAAGAGAATCATAGCGGAAACTGGGGCGGGGCAGCATGGAGTAGCGGCTGCTACGGTAGCGGCAAAATTTGGATTTGAGTGTGTTGTTTATATGGGAGAGGTAGATGTAGCGAGGCAGAGGCCAAATGTATTCTGGATGGAACAGCTGGGAGCTGAAATAATACCAGTAAAATTTGGATCGAAAACTCTCAAAGATGCTGTGAATGCTGCTCTCAAAGATTGGATAACTAATGTGAGAAATACACATTACTTATTGGGTTCTACTGTAGGTCCGCATCCTTTTCCTTCAATAAATAGAGACTTCCAACAGATTGTGGGACTAGAAGTGAAAGAGCAAGTAAAAGAAATGGAAGGAAAATTACCAGATTATTTGATTGCTTGTGTGGGTGGGGGAAGTAATGCGATGGGATTGTTTTATAGATTTTTGGAGGATGAGGAAGTCATACTAATTGGGGTAGAAGCAGGAGGGAAAGGAGTGGAAAGGATAGGTAAACACGCAGCAAGATTTCGAGGGGGAGAGGTAGGGGTAGTGGAGGGATATAAATCATTATTTTTACAAGATAATTATGGAAATATTGAAAAAACGCATAGTGTATCTGCTGGACTAGATTATCCTGGTGTGGGACCACAACTGGCATATTTGGGGCAAGTGGGAAGGGTACAGTTTGAATATGCGACTGATAGAGAAGTTATTGGGGCATATAAATTATTGGCTAAAACAGAGGGAATAATTTGCGCTTTGGAATCGGCATATGCGGTAGCTTATGCGATAAAGTTGGCACCTAAACTATCTAAAGAGAAAATCATAGTTGTGAATTTGTCGGGGAGAGGGGATAAAGATATTTTTATAGTAGCTGAGGCGGTAAAGGATAAGAATTGGAGAGAGTTCCTTAAGACAAAATTGACCTAATTAACCTAATTGACCTAATTTCTAAACAATTTGGAGATTGGGATTTCTTTAGGTTAATTAGAAATTAGAATAATTAGAAATTGAAGTGGATATAGGAAATTATATGAACAACATAGATAAAAAAATTGCAGTATTAAAGAAAGAGAAAAAATTGGGGCTCATGACTCATGCGGTAGTGGGGTATCCGAATATGGGAAAAAGTATCGAAATTATAAAGATTTTGGCACAATATAGTGATTTTCTGGAATTACAAATACCATTTTCTGATCCGGTGGCGGATGGGGAGACTATCATGGAGGCTTCGGAAGCAGCGCTTAAAAATGGGATGAATACTGATAAGGCTTTTGAGATAATCCGAAACCTTAATTTACGGGTCCTGCCGTTCGGCAGCCCCATGTCCACCCACAAGGGGACCCCGGCCATGGGGCTCCCCGCCTCACGTCACCCGTTGGTAAGATTAAGGACTGATAAGTTAACTCCCGTGCTTGTTATGTGTTACTACAATCAAGTTTTTCGCTATGGGATGGATAGATTTTGTAAAAAGGCGAGGGAGAGTGGGGTAAGTGGACTGATTGTGCCGGATATTCCACCTGAGGAAGAAAAGAAGGAGAGATTTATTGAAGCTTGTTTGCGATATGATCTTTATCCCATACGAGTAATATCTCCGGCAAGTGGCGAGGAAAGATTAAGGATAAATGCTAAATATGCCAAAGGATTTGTTTACTCTGTTAGCCATTTTGGAGTAACAGGTACTAAGTCGGAATTAGACAAGGATTTGCAAATATACTTGAGAAGGGTGAAAAAATATTTCAACATACCTATTGCTTTGGGGTTTGGTATTTCGTCTCCAGATCAGATACAGAAAATAAAAGGAATGGTTGATATAGCAATTGTGGGAAGTGCGATAATCAATACATATAACAGAGATGGTTTAAAAGGAGTAGATACTTTGGTGAAATCATTAAAAAATTGTACAATACAGAAAGAAAATATATGAAAAGAATTTTAGCTGGTATTACTCCATCAGGCGATGGAACACTACATATAGGTAATTATCTTGGTGCTGTTAGACAATTTGTTGATCTTGCTAAGACTCATGAGCGATTCTTGATGGTTGCTGATTTACATGCTTTGACAACTATAAATGGTAAAGAGATACTGAAGAAAAATACAGAAACACTCATAGTCAGTGAATTGGCGCTACTAGGAGATTTGGAGGGTATTGTATTTTTCCGTCAATCTGATGTGCCGATGCATACGGAGCTTACATGGATATTAAATAATGTTACACCGATGGGCCTTCTCAAGAGGGCGCATGCTTATAAAGATAAATTGGCTAAAGACACAACTCTTGATGAGATAAATTTAGGTCTTTTTAACTATCCGATACTTATGGCGGCAGATATACTACTTTATAAACCAAATGATGTGCCTGTTGGCCGCGATCAGAAACAGCATATAGAAATAACTAGAGATATAGCAGAGAGGTTTAATAAAACATTTAAAAGCCAAGTCTTTCCACTGCCTAATCCTTATATACCAGAGGAAGTAGCGGTAGTTATGGGAACTGATGGAAAAAGAAAAATGAGTAAATCGCTAGGCAATATAATCAGTATTTTTGAAGATGAAGAAGTGATAAAAAAACAGGTAATGAATACCTATACAGATCCGACCAGGATACACGCTGATGATCCTGGGCATGTGGAGGGGAATATGGTATTTACTTATTTAAACTTTTTCGGAGAGAACCAAAAAACTGAAGAACTGAAGAACTTTTATAAGGAGGGAAAAGTAGCGGATGTGGAAGTGAAAGAATATTTATATGAATCTTTGATGA
>JACQJU010000084.1 GCA_016204905.1 Candidatus Gottesmanbacteria bacterium
AAATATAGTGATGATTTGTTTAAGCTAAAAGGGGGTAGATACTGGTTTAGTAATGGTTGGAATTGGCCGGGTATTGCTGCTCTTATCGGAGGAACAATTTTTTATTGGATGATAGCTTATGCATTTCCCCAAATTAGACAGAATATAACAGCCGCTCTACCTACTATTGTTTTTGTGGCTCTTATCTATAGAATTGGTATGAGTCGTTTAGAATAGTTTTATTTAAATCTTAATAAATCTTGTCAGTTTCATGCGGCCGCGTAAATCTGACAAGGTATTCGAAATTACCCAACAAGATATGCTTATCAAACACCAAGCGTTTTTGGATTGGATAGAAAACTGGAAAGAAAAATTGGAGTCGATACGTTTTGCTGATTTATCAAAAAATCCCGCTAAAATAGCCATAATTTCTGTGGATATGATTGTGGGATTTACTCATGAAGGAAATTTAGCTAGTCCTCGGATAAAAGGAGTAATTCCTAATGTTGTTGGTCTTTTTCAAAAGGCTTATGATTATGGAGTCAGAAATTTTGTTTTATTACAAGATACTCATCATGAGGAAGCCAGGGAATTTTCTACCTATCCCAAACATGCGGTGAGAGGATCAAAAGAATCAGAGACTATTCCTGAACTTAAGAATTTATCCTTTTCAGATCTATTTAAAGTGGTAGAAAAAAATTCCATACATCCGGTACATGGAACATCGTTTAGACGGTGGTTTAGGGATCATGAAGGAGTTGAGACCTTTATAGTCGTTGGAGATTGTACTGATTTATGCGTTTATCAAACGGCGATGCATCTGAAAATCTGGGCTGATGCTCACCAAACGAAACGAAAAGTAGTAGTGCCAGAAAATTGCGTAGAAACTTATGATTTGTCTGTTGAGACTGCAAAAAAGATTGGGGTAATACCCCATGACGGTGACTTTTTACATAAAACATTTTTGTATCATATGAAATTAAATGGAATTGAAATTGTTAAAAAGATTATCTAAATATAAATTACAAAATGGCAGCTCTTTCAGAAAGGACGCAAAGGTTAGTTAGTGAATTAGACGGCGAATATCAGAGACTCAGAGGTATGGGAGCATTGATTGGTAAAAAAGAATTACTTAAGGAATTTCCCCGAGCGCTTAAATTGGTGTGTGTATCAAGGATAGGTCGAACATCTGATTGTGATGGTCTAAGTTATAGTCCAGTAACTCCATCGGTTGGATTTGATATGGCAGAAAAACATTTTATAATTCATCATCATAAGGTAAGAGCTGAAGCAGCCTAAATATTTATGATCAAATTTGATATCAAAGATATAAAACTGGCAGAAAAAAGGAAAGATACGGATGGAGCGGGTAGAGAGAGATTGTGATATAATAGGAGGATATGAAAGTAACAACGCTTAAGAAAAAATATAAGAATAAATGGGTACTGGGGGAAGTACTAAAAGAAGGTAAATATCAAGAAGTTCTTGAGGTTAATCCTATCATTATTAGTGATGATCGAGATGAAGTTTATAAAGCACTGGGGAATATAAAAAGGGGAGCACATGTGACTACAATGTATACTGGACAAATTCCTCCTCCTGATAAAGCGTATATTCTTGCAGTTACTTAGTCATCCCGACCAAGCGAAGGAACGTCTTCCGGAGCGCGTGGAGGGATCTTATTCAAAACAAGTTGCGTGACTAGGAAGAAATTCTTTGTCTATATTTTGCGTAATATTTCTGGTAATCTTTATATTGGTATAACAAGTGATTTAATAAAAAGGCTTTGGGAACATAAACAAGGATTGGTTGAGGGATTTACGAAGAAATACAAAATGAATATTTTGATCTATTACGAAGTTTACGATGACCCAATAGGTGCGATTGCTCGAGAGAAACAATTAAAAAATTGGAGCAGAAGAAAAAAGATAGAATTAATAACGAAAGTGAATCCTAAGTTTGAGGAATTGAAAATTTTGTAGGTTGTTTGAGGGAGATCCCTCGACTCGCTACGCTCTCTCGGGATGACAATCACTTATGAAATACGATATTAAAGATATAAAACTAGCAGAAAAAGGGAAAATGCGGATGGACTGGGTAGAGAAAAATATGCCGGTTTTGGGACTGATTAAGAACCGCTTTGCGAAAGAGAAACCACTCAAAGGCATAAAAATTAGTGCTTGTCTACATATAACGGCGGAAACTGCCAATCTCTTTTTGGCGCTTAAAGCTGGTGGAGCAGAAGTGTTGGGTTGTGCTTCCAATCCCCTGTCTACTCAAGATGATATAGCAGCAGCATTGGTGAAATATGAAGGCTTACCAATTTTTGCGATAAAAGGAGAAGACTCCAAGACTTACTATAAACATATTCAAGCCGCGTTAGATTTCAAACCGAATATTACCATGGATGATGGCGCCGATCTCGTTTCCGAGCTTCATAAGAATAAAGATTATAAGGTAGACGAAAAGTACCATAGTTCGAATCATGGTACTGGTCAAACGGGTTTTTTAATATCATCAGGAAAAGATAAATGGGAATTCATCGGATCGTCTGAGGAGACAACCACTGGTGTTATACGGCTTAAGGCAATGGAGAGAGATAAGGCATTAAAAATACCGGTGATGGCAGTTAATGATAGTGATACTAAACATATGTTTGATAATAGATATGGTACCGGGCAATCGACATTGGATGGAATTATTAGGGCAACGGATGTACTTCTTGCCGGGAAGAAATTTGTAGTTTGTGGCTATGGGTGGTGTGGTAGAGGATTAGCCGCTCGCGCCAGAGGTATGGGGTCGCAGGTTATTGTAGTCGAAGTGGACCCCACCAAAGCTCTGGAAGCGGTGATGGAGGGATATGAAGTGATGCCGCTTTCGGAAGCGGTAAAATCCGGTGATATTTTTGTGACCGCAACAGGCGATAAATATGTTATTGATATGGATCATATGAAAGCGATGAAAGATGGAGCAATGGTGGCAAATGCAGGACATTTTAATGTGGAGATAGCTATTGATAAATTGGAAAAAACTGCCAAGAGTAAACGTCAAGTAAGAGAATTTGTTACTGAGTATACATTGGAAGGAATGCATAACTACCATACTACAGTGCGTGGTAGTTATACAAAGAATGAGAAAAAAATTTATATATTGGGTGAGGGAAGACTAATTAATCTGGTAGCAGCTACGGGACATCCCGCTGAAGTTATGGATATGTCTTTTGCCAATCAAGCTCTAGCTGCTGAGTGGTTGATCAAAAACCGGACCAATCTTGCGGCTCAAGTATATAGAATACCCCAAGAGATGGACAAAGAAATAGCTAGGCTCAAATTGGAAGCGATGGGGGTAAAAATAGATACGTTGACGGCCGAACAGAAGAAATACCTCTCCAGTTGGCAAGAAGGGACGTGAGGAAATTATCCAATTATTGAATCAAGAATTTTGATCTTCGAGAACAAAAAATGTATAATTCCCTATATGTCACTTCGTGAGAGACTAGCTAGAAGTATGGGATTGAATAAGCCTATTTTTGAGGAGTTTTCTGGTGGTATTGCTAAAAGGGGCTATGCGGATGGAGGCGAATTGGGTGAGATGGAATATACACTATATTTAGGATTTGCTGATGGGTTTAGAGATGGTTTAATAAAAGAGATTCCTACAAATATCCAGCGTGGTTTTGATAGATTGAGAAATAGTGTCGGAAGCAGTAGATCTAGTATGGAGCCGTTATCACCGCAGGAGATAGATGATATGCGAGATTTTCTAACATCAAGAGGAATAAAAAATATTTTAGGTCGGAATGAAGAATAATTTATTGACAAG
>JACQJU010000085.1 GCA_016204905.1 Candidatus Gottesmanbacteria bacterium
TCTTTCATTTTTTGGCTTATTTGCCATAAAGCCAACATTGACTACTGCCGTAAAACTAAATCGCGAAATACAGGAACTTCGAGATTTAAATGCTAAATACGAAGAGAAGATTACAAATATAGTGAAAGCACAATCGGCTTATGAAAATATACGCGAAGATATACCACTCTTTTTCATGACTCTTCCTGATAATCCAGAATTTACATCGCTTATAATGACACATGAAAAAATTGCTACGGCATCAAATATGTCTTTGGAACAAATGGCGCTTGATCCTGTACCTATATCCAAAGAAAAAAGAACGGGAGTGCTAAATAGTTTTGATATAAATTTACTTCTTTCGGGTAATTATATCGATCTATCATCTTTTTTGGATCACTTTTTGAAATCACAAAGATTGGTAAGTATAGATCAGCTTAACCTAGACCAAAAAAATTCTACTGCGGATGGGATATTACGCACCCAAATAAAAAGCAAAAGTTATTATGAACAGTAAAGAACTCCTCATCAGCGTAATAATTATATTTTTATCTATTACTGCCTGGATCGCTTTTGATATATATCATGCTTCTTCCTCGACTTCGCTGACTCCGGTACAACTCGAACAGACGAAGCCATTGACACCAACTTTTGATGGTGCCATAATCGAAAAAATTAAATCCCGTGAAAGATAATGTATCGCAAAGAGTATAGAATACCCACTCTTATTGGTTTATTTATTCTCCTTTTTGGTTTGGGGGGAGGTATTTTTCTTTTAGAAACCTCTTCTAACCCACTGACTGGCCAGGCTGATGTAACTACAATACCTGCCAATATGCATATTACCAATGTATCTGATAGTCAATTTTCTATCTCCTGGACAACAGCAAAGGCAACTCTGGGTTATATTTCCTATACAGATAATCAGTCTTGGCTCACAATTTTTGATGATAGAGATGATGATGGAAGGCCCAAAAACTATTTTACCCATCATGTAACTTTGAAAAACTTAAAAGAAAATAGTAAATATTCTTTCAAAATTATATCGGGAAAGGCTACTTTTGATAATGATGGAAATTTTTATAGCCAATCTACTGGTCCCAGAATCAATAGTACTCTTAAACTTAATCCATCCTATGGTGTAGTTTTGCAAGAAGATGATAAACCAGCAGAAGGAGCCATAGTGTATTTAACTGTGGGTAAAAGCCTGCCTCTTTCGACGATAGCAAAGAATGAAGGGACCTGGTTAATACCTCTGACTACGCTTAGATCTCAGGATCTTTTATCACGACCTACGATAGGAGATAAAGAATTGGTACAAATATCTGTTGTTTATGATAATAGTAAGACTAGTTTTGCCACCACAGATATAGCCAATGTGTCTCCGGTGCCAAATATGAATCTGGGTAAAAGCTACGATTTTAGAAATTTACAGGGCAAGAGTAAGCAACCAGTTTTGGTCCAGAAAAAAGAGGAGAAGAAAATACTGGGTAGCGCAAATACTAATATTATGCAGTCAAAAATAGAATTTGTTTTTCCAGATAAAGAAACTGCAACCACAATAGATAATAAACCAGAAATAAGAGGTATAGCTATACCTGGGAATGAGATCGTTATCACAATCAATTCAACCCCACAAGTGGGTAAAGTGATAGTGGGTATTGATGGCACGTGGAGCTTTAGACCAAAAAATGTCCTTTCTCCAGGGCAACATACGGTGAGTTTATCAACTAAGGATAAAGATGGTAAGTTGCTTACCATGTCAAGAAAATTTACGGTCCTCAAAAGTGGTGAGAGTGTCTTGGGAGACGCCACACCTTCGGCCACACTTATACCCACAGAATTTCCTACCATGACGCCTTTTGCTACAATTGTACCGACTATCAGCGCTACGCCTCCTGTGACTGCTTCTACTATACCTACCTATACTTTTCTTGCGGCAGGAATAGTCTTTGTGCTACTGGGTCTCAAATTCCTCATCGTTCCTTAAGCATACGGTTGACACTTCGACTTGGCTCAGTGTCAACCCTGAGCAATTATATGGAAGTAAATCCTAGCCCTTTCCATTGAGCTGTCGAAGGGTTGACAAGTTTGTTTATTTCCCTTACGCTGGAAATAGTATGGATTTGTTATCCTCTATTAGTGCTATTCCTCCAATTTATTTTCTATTACTGGGAGTCATCTTTCTTCTTCTTATAATAGAAATTGTTTATTTAGTGAAAAAAAGAGGAGGTCATCCGGCTACTTCACCACCAATTAATCCAAATGCTTCCTCTCCTGTGGTGGTTGTAAATAAAGAGAGTAATAAAAAGTTCCCCATGAAAGGATTGTTGCTTATTTTTGTATTGATTTTAATAGCTGGGGTGGCAGGGCTTGGATATTTCCTGGCAACCCGACCACCTCGGTCAGATCAACCGAGGGCTCATACTTTTAATGATATTGAAAGCTGTGGCGTAAAAATAGGGCCGGCAGAAGAAACAATAAGTGGTAATAAATATACACTCCGTATACCGATTGAGAATAAAAGAGAGAATAACAAAAGAGGAGTGAAATTAAAAATAGGTAGGTTTGCCTGTACCTGGAATTCTAATATTTTTGATGACAACACAGACCCTATAATCTGCCCTTATACTGATAAAAACGGTGTGAAACATGAACCCAATTGGACTGGAGATACTAACAACGATATAAAAGAAAAGTTTGTAAATGGAGGTAAGACAGAGTTTTTTGAAGCGACAGCAGAACAACCACTAGGTGTCTGTGGTATGTTCCAGATAGATGTGAATCTTTTTTCTGTCTGGAAGGAAGAAGATGGCCAGTGGCATGATGAATGTAAGCCGGAAAAAGAAGAAAGACCAGGAGTAGGAGGATTGTATTGGCAGACTACTGCCTGCGGAGGCGTGAGCCCAACAGCTACACCCTCGCCCACTCTTCCTGGGCCTACGGCTACTCCGACTCCTACACTTCCAAACCAACCTACTATTACGCCTTCTGTAACTCCTCCTGGAAATACTCCTGCGCCGATGTGTAGCGGTGTAAAATTTTATTCGGTAGATCTAGCTTCATCTCCTCCTAATTTATTTGTCAAAGAGCTCAGTTCAGAAGATCTGAAGAACCTCAAAGCAGGAGATCAGATTACGATTACGGTTTTGGGCACCCTAAACACCATTAAAGGACAATATAGAGTCAAGCAAGGCACACAACCGACGAGCACATATACTGATCTAACGCTAAGAAAACCTGGTACCAATGAATTTTATTCTAATACACCTTATACCATGCCGGCTGGTATAACATCTTTTAGATTTGAAGGTAGAACACAATGAAAAGAATTTTGATAATTATATTAGTTTTGATTGCGAGTATAGTGATTGGTATACTGGCTATACTTACCGCAATCAAATTGACGACTGAAAAACCAGTCGCTCCATCAGCTCCGGAAATAAAACCGAGAGCTGAAGAGATACCACCGCCTGCTTGTACTGTTGAATTTAGTCTTAATCCTACTCCTAGCGGTAATCCATCAATTACTCCTTCTATAACTCCCTCAGCTACACCTACTCCAACAGGAGGGATTACACCATCACAGCCACCCAATGTACCACCTGTTTGTACTGGGCTTTCTGCCAGCCCGACTTCTGGGGATGCCCCACTGGTAGTAACATTTGTAGCTACAGGATATGATGATAACAGCGGTTATTTGGCGGGATTTGAATTTAACTTTGGGGATGGAGAATCTAAAAAGGTTGAACAAACCTTTAAATCAACTGATACTTATACAGTCAACCATACATATTCCAACGTAGGGACTTATATCGCCTCGGTGAGAGTGAAAGATAACAATGGAGATTGGAGTAGCATACCAGATGCTTGCAAGCAGACTATAAAAATAGGCACTGCGACTATATCACCCACTGTTCCTGTAGGTGCACCAGAGACTCCGATACCGACTACGCAGGTAGCTGCGCCACAAATACCCCAGGCTGGGAATATATTACCGCCTCTTTTACTGACTCTTGGGGGAATAATACTACTAGTAGTTGGTTCGTTGGCTCTCTAAGGAAGCAGGGAACATTTAGGTTGTTCCAGCCAGCAATCGATATATTGATGGATTTCCTCGAAATTATCTTCGCCCGTTCGGGGGATGAGCACCCACTGGCCATCATATTCCCAAAGAGGGGGGTTGACTAAAAAGCCCTTTTTATCATTGATTTCATCGGTGCTATCAAGCACCGGCCTCTTTATTTGATCGGTTTTAATAGTCTCAAATACTTTTCCCAATAGGAGTATTTCTCCCCAATTCATATCAGTTTGGGTAGCCTGATCAAATGATTGTAATAAACTTTTGATCTTTCCGATATCTTTTTTATCCGTTTGGAGAATCTTATCCTTGAGTGTTAATATTACCTTCTGTTGTCTTTTGCCTCTAGCAAAATCAGTGCCTTCGTCTCCCTGGGCATGGCGACTTCTAACAAATTTCAGAGCCGTCTCTCCATCCATATGTTGTAAGCCGGCTTCAAAATGAAGCGTTTCATAGCGACACTTATACTCTTTATCGTCTTTGCAATCAGCATTTTCTTTACCGGCGATAGGGTACTCGTTATCCTCAAAACTTCTCTCCACCTGGATATCTAGTCCACCTACAAGATCAATAAGTTTTTGGAAACCGGAAAAATCTACAACCCAGGCGTAATGTATGGGTTGACCGACTACTTCTTCTATTGTAGCTTTGGAAAGTATCAATCCTCCGCCTCTTTTCTTCTTTTCTCCAGTTTCATAAGCAATGTTTATTTTATCTTTTAATGTAGACAAATAGATATCCCTAGGTATAGAAAGCATAAGGGTATCTTGATTTTGGAGATTCAGACTCATAAATATTATGCTATCTGTAAGATACGGTCCTTCGTGATTGCCGCCAGCAATTCCTAAAATGACTAGATTGGTTCGGCCATTGGTTTGGGTAAGAGGTGGAGAGGAATTAAAAAGGAGAGAAGATAATACTTGGGGTGAAATTTTATTGTCTCTGACAAATATATAAATGGGAAACAGAATTTTATATAAAATGACTAGAACAAAAAGTATTAAGAAAACGGTGATGATCGGTTTTATTAGATGGGAATACTTGAGAAGTCGCCTTTTTATTTTTTGCATTGGGATATCATTTGGGCAAATTTGACAGGATCGAGACTAGCTCCACCTGGTAAGACGCCATCGATATGCTCCATGGAAACAAATGAAAGTATATTATCAGGTGAAACACTTCCGCCGTATATTACTACCTTGGCTTGGTGTCTTTGCTTGATTGCCCCAATTACTTTATTGGCATTTTCTGGAGTATCTGGTTTTCCGCTCCCTATCGCCCAGATAGGCTCATAGGCAATGATATCAACGCCTGGTGGTACAAAGGTATTTTCATCTTGAACACAGAAAATAATTTTAAGACCAGTTTCTTTGGCTCTTTTTACTTTTTCGGCAAGTAAATCATCATTTTCAGCAAAATTTTTTCTTCTTTCAGAGTGACCGATGATACAAAAATCTGCGTATTCTTTGATCATTGATGCTGATACTTCTCCTGTATAGGCTCCCTCCTTGAAGGGGGATACATCTTGGCCGCCGAGGTTTAAAGTTAATTTTCCTTCGGCAATAAGTACTCGAGATAGTGATAAGTAAGTGAATGGCGGACAAACTACTATGGTAAGATTTTCAGGCATTGCCTTGGAGAAATCTTGTGTGGCTATGAACGCAAACCAATCTTTTACTTCCTGTCTATTTTTATTTGACTTCCAATTGCCTATAATATAAATCTTATCTTTAGTCATAGATGTATTTTACATGAAAAAGACACTTCTAGAAAGCCTGAATCGCGATCAACAAAAAGCCCTACTGGCCACAGATGGTCCTATTTTGATACTAGCAGGGGCTGGGAGTGGTAAAACTAGAGTGCTGACGCACAAAGTAGCCTATCTGATGGTAGAAAAAGGAGTCGAGGGACAAGAAATACTCATGGTAACTTTTACCAACAAGGCAGCTACTGAGATGAAGGAGCGGATTCATAATTTGCTTGTCACTTATGAGGACAAAAAATCTTTTGTGCTTCCTTTTGCTGGTACTTTTCACTCACTTTGTGCAAAAATACTCAGGATTGATGGCAAAAATATAGGGATACCATCCAATTATGTCATCTATGATGATGGAGATACGAAAGAGGTCATAAAAGAAATCATGAAACAAAAAAATATCTCCACCAAGAACTTCAATCCCAGTTCGGTGGCAGCCACAATTTCTCAGGTAAAAAATGAACTGATATCTCCCCTGGAATATCCTCAGTATGCCCGGGGATATTTTCAGGAAACGGTGGCAGAAATATATATCGACTATCAGAAAATTTTAAAAGATAACTCTGCTCTGGATTTTGACGATTTACTTGGAGAAACTATCAGATTGTTTAATAAAGATAGGGATACTTTATCTAAATATCAAGAAAAGTATCATTATGTTTTGGTGGATGAATACCAAGATACTAACCATGCCCAATATATGTTGACCAAACTACTTTCGGCAAGATTTAGAAATATCACCGTAGTAGGCGATGCTTCGCAATCTATATATGCTTGGAGGGGAGCAAATTATAGAAATATTCTGAATTTTGAGAGAGATTTTCCAGAAGTGCAGGTATTTAATCTGGAACAAAATTATCGGTCAACCCAAAAGATACTCGATGCGGCTTTTTCTATCATCTCCAAGAATAGTAGTCATCCTATACTTAAGCTCTGGACGGAAAATTCAGCGGGAGAGCATATTACACTCTATGAAGCCAGAGATGAGCAAGATGAGGCAAGCTATATAATCAAAGAAATTTCTGCCAATAATCTCCAATATTCTCAAGTAGCCGTATTGTATCGGACCAATGCTCAAAGTCGGGTGATTGAGGAAGTATTTTTGCACCATGGTATACCTTATGTTTTGGTAGGTGGGGTGAGATTTTATGATAGAAAAGAAATAAAAGATGTTATTTCATACCTAAGGATTCTTTCCAATCCCAAAGATATGATATCTAAAAAATGAATAGCGAAATTGGGTAAAAAAAGAATAGAAAAATTTTAAGAATTTGCACATAAAATTGATATAACTAAAACA
>JACQJU010000087.1 GCA_016204905.1 Candidatus Gottesmanbacteria bacterium
AATTTCTAATTATTCTAATTCCTGCCTGCCGGCAGGCAGGTCTAATTGACCTAAACAAATCCCAATTTCTAATATTTAGTCATTGGGTATTATTTAGAAATTAGGTCAATTAGGTTAATTAGGTCAATTTACTTTAGGAATCCTTCATAACTTCTGGTTAATAGTTGAGATTCGATTTGCTTGACTGTCTCTAAGACGACAGAAACAACTATCAAGATCCCTGTGCCGCCAATAGTCAATGAAGCAATTCCACTAAAGCGCTGGGCAAGAGAAGGCATGACGGCGATGGTGCCCAAAAATATGGCTCCGGCTAGCGTAATCCTGGTTAAAATATAATTCAAATAGTTGGCGGTAGGAGATCCGGGACGAATACCAGGGATAAAACCGCCGTATTTTTGGACCTCGCCTGCTATTTTTTGGGGATTAAATGTAACTGCGGTATAGAAATAAGTAAATCCGACGACTAATAAAAAGTAGAAGACATTATACAAAATACCCTGAGTACTGAATATAAAAACAACAGACCTGGCAATACCACTAATAATGGGATTGGGTATCTGTTCTATAAATCTGCCAAAAAGAGAGGGTAATAAGACTATAGAAACGGCAAAGATGATGGGAATAACGCCTGCTTGGTTGAGACGTAGCGGTAGATAAGAAGATGAACCTCCATACATCTTGTTGCCTCTTATCCTCTTGGCGTAAGTAACTGGTATTTGTCTGACCGCTTCGTTGATAAAAACTATTCCGGCTACTACCAACAGTCCGACAATGCCAAAGATGATAATATTGAAAAATGATTCCTGATTGACGATATTGGCGGTTTGACCCAAAACTACTGGCAATCTGCCGACAATTCCGGCAAAGATAATAAGGGAAATACCATTACCGATGCCAAACTCAGAAATCAACTCACCAAGCCACATAAGAAGTATCGTGCCGGCAGTCATAGTGATGATCATAGTAAGAAGAGTCAGGGGGGGAAGGTTGTCGATAACTCCTTGGCTACGAAGAAGGGCGTACATACCGATTGACTGTAGAGCAGATAAGGGGATTGTAAGAAATCTAGTATATTGATTGATTTTTTCCCGGCCAAATTCTCCTTCTTTGGATAGTGCCTCAAGTTTGGGAAAAACCATGGTCAGAAGCTGGAGAATAATGGAGGCATTGATATAGGGATTAAGTCCTAATGCCATGACCGAAAAATTGATCAGAGTGCCACCGGAGAAAATATCCAAAAGCCCCAAAAATTCGCTTTGCTCAAATAGCGCTTTTAAGCGTCCTATATCAACTCCGGGTATGGGTATATGAGCAAAGAGACGGAAGACAAAAAATATAAAAGCAGTAAAGAGTATTTTCTTTCTGATTTCTCGGCTTTTGAAGGCATTTATAATCGGCGAGAGAATTTTGTCCATAAAAAGATGTTAGGCAACTTCTACTTTTCCTCCAGCTTTTTTTATTTTCTTTTCGGCGCCATGAGAGGTGGGAAGTTTCACACTCAGAGGTATTTTTAGTTCTCCATCGCCTAATATTTTCACAAAATCGATATCTACATCTATAATATGATATTTCACCAAGCTTGCAATATCTACGATAGTGCCTTTGGGTAGAAGATTTAATAGTTTGACGTTTACTCCTAGGGCTTTGGGGTGGGATTTATTTCTATCTTTACCCCTTTTGAGGGGTAGTCTTCTTATTATAGATTGCTGGCCGCCTTCAAAGCCTAGCTTTATTTTTCCTCTGGCTTTTTGGCCTTTGGTTCCGCGTCCGGCTGTCTTTCCTCTTCCCGAACCATGACCTCTACCTAATCTTTTTTTTGATCTTATGGTAGTTTTTGGTAATTGGTTAAGTTGCATATTTGCTCCTATTTAGATCCTCATTTTCATGAGGACTGCTTAGCCTTTCGCAGTCTTTTTAAAGCCTCAAGTGTCGCATAGACATTGGAAGCCTGATTATCAGTACCCAGAATTTTTGAGACTATATTGTGGATACCGGCTGCTTCGACTACGGCTCTGACTGCACCACCTGCCCTAATACCTGTTCCTGGGGGAGCGGGTTTTAGGAGTATTTTGGCTGCTCCTACTTTTATCCTGATCTCGTGAGGGATGCTAGTACCCTTCATGGGCACTGTTATCAAGTGTTTTTTAGCATAACTAGAACCTTTTCTCACGGCTGAGGAAACATCGGGAGCTTTGCCCAAGCCCACTCCCACCCGGCCTTTTTTGTCACCTACTACGACGAGAACTGAAAAGCCAATTTTGTTGCCTCCAGTGGTTTTTTTGGAAACCCTATTTACTTGGACGATTTTCTCATCAAACTCGGGATTGACTCCGGATACACTGTAGCTAGCCATTAGAAAATAAGACCTCCCTCTCTGGCACCTTCGGCCAGCGCTTTTACCCTACCATGATATTTATAACTTCCTCGATCAAATATGACTTCTTTTAGACCTTTTTTTGCTGCTTTTTGGGCTAATTGGGTGCCTAACTTTTTGATCTGATCCATTGGCGTCTGGCCAGATGATGCTTTTTGAGTTTTTAGTGCAAAAAGAGTTATTCCTTTGTTGTCATCGATAATCTGAGCATATAAATATTTGTTGGAGCGGTGGACACTCAGTCTCGGCTTGGATCCTAGGGCAAATCTTCCTCTGGTTCTTTTTGCTCTTCTTAGTTTACTTATCAATTTTTTATTCATAGTTATTTACCTCCCGGTGCACCTCCTAGGGCTTTGGTGGCTTTTCCGGCTTTTTTGCGTACTATTTCGCCTAAATATTTGATACCTTTACCTTTGTACGGTTCTGGCGGCTTATATCTTCTTATTTTAGCAGCTTCTTCACCAACTAGATATTTATCAATTCCTGAGACAGTAATTTTGTTATCAGAAACAACAAATGTTATAGCGGGGGGGGCAATAATCTTGATGGGGTGAGAAAATCCAAGTGAAAGGGTCAGAGTAGCTCCATCGCTCTGGGCTCTAAATCCGACTCCGACTAATTCTAAACTTTTGGTCCAAAGAGTAGTAACCCCGACGAGGGCATTTTGGATGAGAGTTCTGTTGAGACCGCTTAAGGCAGAAAGTTTGGCCGTTTTAGATTGGGCATGGACCATAATTTGGCCATTTTCTTGACTTACGCTCAAGCCTTTTTCGATTTTGACACTACTTTTGCCTTTGGGACCTACTACCTCGATAACACCATCTTTCTGGTTTATAGTAACACCTGGGGGTATTTGAATTGGTTTTAAGCCTATTCTTGACATATATATTAAATTTCTAATTATTCTAATTTCTAATTGACCTAAATAAATCCTAATTTCTTAATTTATTTAGAATTAGGTCAATTAGGTTAATTAGGTTAATTAGATTAATTTCTCTTACCATACTTTGCATATGATCTCTCCTCCGATACCTTTTTTCTTGGCTTCTTTGCCAGTCATGATACCAAGAGGAGTGGATAAGACAACCTCACCCATGCCACTTAGTATCGTGGGAATATCTTTTTTGCTAGTATAGACTCTGACTCCCGGCTTGCTGACTCTTTCAACACCGAGGAGTTTGGCTCCTTCTTTGTTGTAAGAGAGTGTAACTGTAAGAGATTTCTTCACACCAGTGTTTTCTATCTTGATATCTTTGATAAAGCCGGACTTAGCCAGAACATTACCTAAATTTTCTTTTACTTTGGAATAGGGAATTTCCACGGTTTTTAACCTGGCTAGATAACCATTTTTGATACGTATAAGCATATCACCCAAGGGATCTGTCATCATAATATATTTACCAGGAGGCTTTGATAACGCCTGGTAGTTCTCCTTTATGTGCCAACTCTCTAAAACAGAGTCGACAAATTCCGAATTGACGCATAAATCCACGTGCCCTGCCACAAAGACTGCATCTATTGCGGTGTCTTACTTTATATTTTTGCTTGTGATGAAATTTGACTATATCTGATGTTTTGGCCATTTTAGTTAATTAGATAGTTAGACATTTAGACAATTAGTAGGTTTTTCCTAATTAACTAATTGACTAATTATCTAACTAACTCTTCATCTTTTTAAAAGGTACTCCTAATTTTTCTAACAATTTTTTGGTTTGTTCTTTACTGCTCCCGGTGGTAACGATGGTAACTTCTAATCCTCTTATTTTATCAATTTTGGAGTATTCTATTTCTGGAAAGACTATCTGCTCGGAGAATCCAAAAGTAAAATTACCTCGGCCATCAAAGCTTTTATCATCTACTCCCCTAAAATCTCTTATCCTAGGAAGAACAATATTAATCAGTTTTTCTAAAAAGTCAAACATCCTCTTGCCCCTCAGAGTGACTTTGAGGCCGATGGTGTCTCCTTTTTGGAGTTTAAATGTAGCGATAGCCCGGCTTGCAACTGTTTTGGCAGGCTTTTGGCCGGAAATAGCAGATAGTTGATCAGACATAATATCGATGACCTTTTTGTTCCCTAGAGCTTCACCTAAGCCCGTATTTAAAACTATTTTTTGCAGCCTCGGAACTGCAAAAATATTTTTTAGTTTTAGTTCTTTTTGCAAATCTTTCAAAATAGTATCTTTGTATTTTTGTTGTAATTTGGCCATAATTATATCTTTCCCTCGCATTTGCGGCAGATTCTTATTTTTTTATCACCATCTAGCTTGTAGCCTACTCTCGTAGGTTTGTGACATTTGGGGCAGATAAGAGCGATATTAGAAACAGGTAGAGGACGACTAAAATCTATAATCCCCCCTTTGTCTTTCTCGCTTCTTTTTTTCAGGTGTCTCTTGAAAGTATTAAGTCCAGGCAAGAAAACTTTTTGGCCGTCGGCAAATAAACGCTCGATTTTGCCGCGTTTGCCGATATCTTTGCCTGCAGTCACGATGACTTCGTCACCTTTTTTTAGCTTCATCCTTAAGTTACTTAAGTCACTTAAGTGACTTAATAGACCTCCTCTGCCATACTGACAATCTTGTTAAAGCCCAAGTCTTTGAGTTCTCTTCCTACGGGCCCGAAAATTCTTGTTCCTTTGGGATTTTTATCTTTTGGGTTGTCTATGACCACGGCGGCATTGTCATCAAATCTGATGTAGGAACCGTCTTTTCTTCTATTACCTTTGCGGGTTCTGATGAGAACTGCTTTGACTTTTTCATGTTTTTTAACCATGCCTTCGGGATCGGCTTTTTTGACGACAGCAGTGACAATATCTCCGATAAAAGCCAATTTTTTATTGCCGCGACCATGAACTTGGATGACGGACATGTAATGAGCCCCGGTATTGTCGGCAACTGTCAAAATACTTCTTAACTGTATCATATTATTTTTTCTTTACATTAATCGGATCCTTCAGCTTGAGAGCTTCAGGATGAACTTGGGAATTTTCTCCCAAGTTCACCTTGTAGAATTTTTCTTTCGAGATCGGACGAGTTGGTCTGATTTCGACAACTTGCCCCATCGTAAGCTCGCCTTCATAGTGAGCTTTGTATTTTTTGGTACGTCTGACTCTTTTTTTGTACAAAGGATGGGCAAAAGATCGCTCGATTTCGACTAACGCAGTTTTGGGACTTTTGAGCGATACGACCTTGCCTTGCAATATCTTAGCCATTTATGGTTTTCCTTTCTCTTAAGATAGTTAAAATACGGGCGATATCTTTTTTCTTTTGGCCGAGCAAAGAAACATTTTTTACTTTTTTCATGGCCATCTCTAGACCTAATTTGGTGATCTCCTTCTTCAGACTAGCTAGAGAGGTGAGGAGTTCTTTGTCTTCTTTTTGTCTTAGGTTTTTAAATTCTTGTATTTTCATAGTTCGGCAAGCTCACCACAAGTAGTTTAAGTGAGCTTATAATAGTATTATTTTGTAATAAATTTAATTCTGACGGGTAATTTTCTGCCGGCATCAGTCATGGCTTTTTTGGCGATATCATGAGGTATTCCCCCCATCTCAAAAAGAACTCTGCCTGGTTTGATGACGACGACATAATCTACAACATCACCTTTGCCACCACCCATACGCACTTCAGGTGGTTTGTCAGAGATAGGTTTGTCAGGAAAAATCCGGATCCAGACTCGGCCACCTTTTTGGGTGTAGTGGGTCATGACCCGACGTGCTGCCTCAATTTGGCGTGAAGAAACCCAGCCTGAAGTGAGCGCTTTTAGGCCATATTCACCGAAATTGACTGCTGCTCCACGAGTGGATTTGCCCCTCATGGAACCGCGAAATTGTTTTCTGTATTTGGCGCGTTTTGGTAATAACATATTTTTGAAAGTAGAGAATGTAGATAAGGTAGAAAAAAGTAGATGTCTACCTTTTTCTACTATTACTACTTTTTATACTTCCTTTCTACTTGCATATCCACACTTTTACTCCTATATACCCTGATTTGGTAAGTGATGGTATTTCGGCAAAATCAATATTTTCTCTAATAGTGGATAAAGGAATTGTACCTTGGGTATATTTTTCCCGACGGGATATTTCCGCCCCGGCTATCCTGCCTGCTAGGAGTATCTTGACCCCTCTGGCTCCAGCGGTCATCATCCTCTCCATGGCGGTCTTTACGACTCTTTTGTGAGGCAGTCTGCGGGCTAGTTGGTCAGCGATCTGGGAGGCCATAAAGTAGGCTGAAAGATTGGGTTCTTTGACTGGTTTGACGGCGACGTCTAGTTTGAGTTGAATCTTTTTGGTTCTATCCCTGTTTTTGATGATGATAGATTGGATATATTTTTTGATCTCCTCCATACCTTGGCCGCCGCGACCTATCACCACACCGGGACGGGCTACATGAAGTATGATGTCTATTTTGTTGATGGATCTTTCTATTTCTATCTGAGTAATACCTGCTGGCTTTAGTCTCTCTAAAAGTGCTTTTCTTATTTTGACATCTTCAAGCAGGAAACTTCGATAATTTTTTTCATCAGCAAACCACCGGGAATCCCAGGTAAATAGGGGTCCGATTCTAAAATTTTTTGGATTAACTTTTTGTCCCATAT
>JACQJU010000096.1 GCA_016204905.1 Candidatus Gottesmanbacteria bacterium
CCGCCATTAAACCGGGAATAATAACCGAAGAGAGATACATGACGATCAATGGAGAATACTGTAGAGATCACTTGGGAAAGTAGAAAAAGTAGTAAAGGTAGATCGAAGGGACTTCTTCTAATTTTAATTTCCTTTTCTAAAATCATCTTGATAATCCAGGAAGAGGCGATAACGATAGTAGCCGCATAAGTAAACATCATCTTGTTATATTCAAAAAGTTCGTAGTTGAAAGGTGTCAGAAGCAGAGGGGTGAGGAAAAAAAGAAGATAAAAAGATATACTGATGGTATTATTAGCAAGTTTTAGGAGCAAACGTTCCATTGGTCTATTCTACTGTAAAAGAGGGTGAGGATGCAAAAGAGGAGGAAAAGCTATTATGCTTTTTCCCTCATCACTGTTGGGGTTTCTTGGGGAGGATTTGGAGCAGCATTTTCTAAAGTCGGAGCGTTTGTCTCAGGGGCTTCAGATGTAGCATTGAGACCACGTATTTTATTCATTTCATTTCTTGCAGCATTTAGCTTATCGTAGATGCCAAAAACTTCTGCTTCGGAATTGAACTGGCGCTGAGCTGACGTTTTAAAAACTCTTTTATGTCTCATATTGCCAGTAAATATAGCAAATCAGCTGCCATTTTGCAATCTTTATCTGTTATCCAAGAAACCGCGAGAATTTGCTGAATTCAACTGTTGACAAAATAACGCGGTCGCTAAAATTTGGCAAGAGTTGTTTATTCTTCTGACCTAAAGTAAACTATCGATTCTATGTCAATGAATGATTATAAAATAATTAAGCCAAACAGTGGCAAAAACATTTTGGCTTTTTTATGACGGATTAATAGTAGTATAAAAAGAATATAATTTTTTTAAGATGATATCGTGGGAAATAGGTGGCGAATCTGTTCCACCTGACAGGTGGAAATCTACAGGTGGAAATCTACAGGTGGAAATCTACAGGAAGATATAGTATTTTACAAAAACTGATTTACTTTTTCTTATTATAGCAATATAATACATGACTCTATGACACAACCACTTGAAACCGGAAGATTTGATTTAGAAGCCATGCAAGCTAGAACTGTAAGACTGGGTGAGCGAAGATCAGGTGGTTTTCCTACTTATGCTGGTGGAGACAGACAGGTTGCGCAAAGAGTATTGGGACCTTTACTTAGAGAGAATGATTCAACATTTGAATCAAGAATAAAATCATTATTGGACCAAAAGGGTGAGTTTGGTACGAATCCAGAGAAAATCCGAGATTCATCTCTAGATCAAATTTATAACATGTCACTTGCTGCTGCTTCTTATGGTTATGGTAAGAAGTTTTTTGGTATAGGAAGAGACGAAATCAATCCAGTAAGATTGCCTCCAATAACATCTAGAAAGCTAATAGATGTGGGTATAGTGGTTGGTGAACAGGCGAAGGCTCAGATTGAGGCTCGGGAAAGTCAATTGACAGAGCGGTATGGACAAAAGACTGAGCAGGAAGGCGAGGATGGTATTGTTCCGGCTGAGAATTGGATAATCGTGAAAGCTTTTTCAGAAGATGAATTAAATGAATTTATAGATGGGCAGACACAAGAGGTATCTTCATCGACTGATTATGCGCATCTAAAGGCAAAATTAGATCAAAGACCAAAAGGAGAAAATCCTATTTTTATACAAGAACACTATTCTATAACTCTTCCAGAAGATTCTCTTTTTGATGTAGATGTAGTTGGAAATTATATAATATTTAAAACACCAGATGGAGTACAATTATACTTTTTAGGGGAATATCATAGTCAGCCACATTATCACCAGTATGATCAAGCTAGGGGAAACTGGGAAACAGTACCTTTTGAATCTTTTGGTAAGGAATTATCACAAGAAATAAATAGCATTTCACTTCCTCAACCGGAACAACCATATGACCAATATGAAACTCCCAATGAGCATGTGGCAAAACTGTTGGCTTTTTTCAGATATTCTGCTAAACCCCTATAAATCCTAGAGTCATTTGCTACAATTAACCCCAAATGCTAGATTTTCTTTTTGGACTTTTTGAGATGATCTAACCATCAAGATATGTACATTTTAGTGTGCTAAATATTGTACGTAATACTTGACATCTGGGATTTTTGTGATATAGTGGAGTTATGAATATATCGACTGATAATATTATTCCTATCACTAAAGCCAGAAGCATGCTGGGGGATCTTACCGAAAAGGTGCGCAAGGACGATTATATAGTACTCACAAAAGGAGGTATCCCTACGGCCGCTTTGGTGGATATAGAATATCTTAATAAACTGGAAAAAGAGGTAGAGAAAATTTATAAAAAGACATATATAGAGCCGAAACTTCTTCCATATACCCGCTATTTTGGCGATAAAGAAATAAAAGAATGGGAAGAGGAAGATAACCTTGAATGAAAAGAGTTTTTGTGGATTCGAGCGTATTATTTACCGCAGTCAACTCTCCCACAGGTGGTTCAGCCAAACTTTTTACACTAAAAAAACTATCACTTATCACATCGAAAGTGGTTTTAACTGAGGTGGAGCGGAATATAAGAAAGAAGCTAGCGGATTATCATCTCAAAAGATATTTTGTAATGGTTGGAAAGATCGAAATTATAGATCAAGAACCGGATGATAATCTAATAAAAAGGGCCAGAAAAGTGATAGTGGAAAAAGATGCGGTGATACTTGCCGAAGCAAAACAAGCAAAAGCTCATATATTGGTAACTTTGGATAGGAAACATTTTTTGAAGGAGGATGTTTTTAGTTATCTAAAGCCCCAAAAAGTGATGACTCCAAAAATGCTTTTAGAGAGTTTAAAGTAAGTTAATTCTCTGCTAAAATACTTCCCAATGCTTGATTTTTTATTTGGTTTATTTTCACATGACTTAGCCATAGACCTAGGCACGGCCAATACTTTGGTTTTAGTTTTGGGGAAAGGGATAGTCATCAGGGAGCCCTCGGTGGTGGCCAGACACAGAAAAACGAAGAAAATACTAGCCATAGGTAGTGAAGCCAAAAGGATGCTTGGGAAAACTCCCAAGCAGATAGAGGCATTTAGACCTCTAAAAGATGGAGTGATTGCTGATTTTGATGCAACGGAGGCGATGTTGCATCATTATATAGGTATGGTCCACGAAAACCCAAAGTCTTTCATACCGAAAATACCCAGACCAAGAGTAATTGTCGGTATACCCTCGGGGGTGACTGAAGTAGAAAGGAAAGCAGTCCAAGACGCAGCGCTTACTGCAGGAGCAAGAGCTGCTTATCTGATAGAAGAATCGATGGCGGCGGCAATAGGAGCAAAATTACCCATCGACGATGCCAAAGGATCACTAATTATTGATATAGGAGGAGGCACTACAGAAGTAGCTCTCATATCACTAGGTGGGATAGTAATAAATAAATCTATAAGAATAGCCGGAGATGAGCTGGATGAGGCAATTATCCATCATGTGAGGTTAAAACACTCACTACTGATGGGGGCTCAATCGGCCGAGGAAGTGAAGATAAAAGTAGGTTCGGTATATCCACTCAAGGAAGAAAAATATATGGTAGTAAGAGGTCGAGATCTCGAAAGTGGACTACCTAAATCTATCAAATTATCCAGTGGGGAGATAAGAGAAGCCCTAGGTAATGTAGTCAATCAGATCATTGAAGCTATAGATGGTGTGGTAGAAGAAATACCTCCGGAGTTGGTTAGCGATGTTTTTGAACAGGGGATCACACTCGCCGGTGGAGGGGCGCTGATAAGGGGGATAGACAAATTGATTGCTGAAGAGACAAAGATGCCGGTCTGGATAGTAGATGATCCGCTGGATGCTGTGGTGAGGGGGGCCGCATCAGCTCTGTCTGATTCCAAAATTTTGGAAAAAGTAAAAGTGACGGGAGGGCTGAAGTAATTAACCTAATTAACCTAATTGATCTAATTTCTAAAAAATA
>JACQJU010000095.1 GCA_016204905.1 Candidatus Gottesmanbacteria bacterium
CTAATTGACCTAATTTTTAATTGCTCTAAACAACTCCCAATTCCTAAGAGATAGTAATAGTATTGGTAATTTGTTCTTAGAAATTATTTAGGTCAATTAGATCAATTAGGTCAATTAGGTTAATTAGGTCAATTTTCATTGTTTTTTAAGTATGAGATCCAATAGGGCCATCCTGATGTACATGCCATTGGGCATTTGCTTGGTGATGTATGCAGCCCTCGGATCGCTATCTACTTCTTCTTTTATCTCCCCTACTCTAGGGAGTGGATGCATAATTAGGCTCTTTGCTTTCATTTTCTTGACCAAAGAAAGATTCAGAATATATTTACCCTGTATTTTATGATATAAATCTTCGTCCATGTATTCCTTTTTGACCCTTGTAACATAAAGGATGTCTGCGCTACTTATAACCTCTTGGATATCTTCGGTTTCGCGTATGTTGATATTTTTTCGTTGAATATAATTGCGAACACTATCTTGGAGTTTAACTTCAGGAGGTGAGACAAAAGTCATTGTGGTAGTAGGAAAAAGAGTCATAAGTTTTGCCAGCGAATTTACCGGTCTATAATGACCGATATCACCCCAAAATACGATACGGAGATTGTCAAGATGACCAAGTTCCTGCTTTATAGTATAAGCATCTAGTAATGCTTGTGTTGGATGCTCGTTTATCCCGTCCCCCGCGTTTATAACAGGTACGAGAGCCGCTTTGGCCAATTGTGCGACAGAACCAGGTTCGGCATGTCTCATGACGATTACATCTACATATGATGAATAAACTTTTCCTGTGTCTTCTAGAGTTTCTCCTTTGGAGACGGATGTATTAGCCATACCACTTATGGGGATAAAACCTCCGCCTAGTCTTTGCATGGCTGAGACAAATGATCCCATGGTTCGACTCGAGGGCTCATAAAATAAAGCGGCCATAATTTTGCCTTTTAATCTATCGTCTCCTCCTTTTTCTTTGACTAGATTCTTCATCTCATCGGCTTTTTTAAACAATATAGAGAGATCATCTTTTTTTATGGTATCTACGGTGATAATTTTTTTATTAAAAAATGGGTTAGGCATAGAGCCTCCTTTCAAGAATGTTTGGTTTTTACATTTTTAACATATTCATTCCAGGATCTGATCTTGAGCTTGGACAGATGATATTTGGCTAATGACTGGACAAACAGATTGGCAATGGTAGCTTTGGTAAAAAGAGGAATATTACTATCTACCGCGGCGCGGCGTATGAGAAATCCATCTGTTTCTTGTTTCTCTATATCTTTTCCTTTGAGATCATAGGCATCGCTCAAATTGATGACTAAATCAACTTTTCTTTTTTGTATCAGATCTACAACATTGGGTCTGATTCCTTCATTGACTTTATATACACTTGTAGCACGAATACCTGATTTTTTCAAAAACTCTGATGTGTGATTGGTAGCATATAATTTAAAACCTAGTGACTGAAGTATTCTAGCGCCCGGTAAAAACCTCTTCTTACCATCGACACCACCGAGTGATAATAGTGCGGCTTTTTTGGGAAATGGTACGCCAGTAGCTAATACAGATTTTATATAAGATTCCATCAGATCATCTCCAAAAGAGGCGACCTCTCCGGTAGAGGCCATTTCAACTCTTAAGACTGGATCAGCCCGGCGAAGACGAGTGAAGGAAAAATGAGGTGCTTTTACTGCAAAATATGGTGGAGCATGCATCTTTTGTTTGGACACTTTTTCGCCGAGCATGATTCTTGTTGCCATATCTATAAAATTGATATTGAGTACTTTGGATACAAATGGGAAACTCCGTGAAGCTCGCAGATTAGCTTCGATAACTAGCACATCTGCGAATCTATCACTAGTTTCACTGACTATAAATTGTATATTAAAAGGGCCATTAATGGAAAGTTTCTTGGCGATTTGAGCTGAGTAAGTGTTGATTTGATCTATAGCTAGTTGAGAGAGTGAAAAGGAGGGAAGGACTAATGTAGCATCGCCTGAATGTACACCGGCATGTTCCACATGTTCAGATATAGCCCAGGAGACAATCTCTCCAGACCTGGCAACCGCATCGAAATCTACTTCCTTAGCGCCCCTTATATACTTGGAGATAACTACTGGATATTCTTCGGAAATATGATTATTATTTTCTTCTAAATAGGCTCTGAGTTGTTCGGTGGAATAAGCTAGAAACATAGCTTTTCCGGAAAGGACATAAGAAGGTCTTATAAGAACAGGATAGCCTATTTTATCGGCAAATTGGACGGCTTCTTTTTGGGTAGAGAGTCTGTCCCAATCTGGTTGGGGTATATGTAATGTATCTAATAATTTAGAAAATTTCTCTCTATCCTCTGCATTGTCAATGGAGGCTGGATCGGTGCCTAATAATTTTACACCTTGTTTGGTTAACTTAGGAGCCAGTGTATTGGGGATTTGCCCTCCTACTGAGATGATAAGCGGGCATTTTTCAAAGTCGACTATATCTAAAACTCTTTCCAGAGTCAGTTCTTCAAAATAGAGGCGATTGGACATATCATAATCCGTAGAAACAGTTTCTGGGTTACAATTGATCATGATGGTGGAGTAGCCCAGATTTTTGGCGGTCGTGGCGCTTTGGACGGCGCACCAATCAAATTCTACCGAGGATCCAATTTGGTAAGGCCCCCCACCTAATATGCCGACAGTTTTTTGGCCAGAAGGCTCAATATCATGTTTATCTCTATTGTAGGAGAAATAAAGATAATTAGTCTTGGCAGGGAATTCGCCAGCTAGGGTATCTATTTGGCAAGCTTTTGGCAACAAATTGATTTTTTTCCTATAGTCTCTTATATCCGCGGGTCTTTTGTCATATATGGAGGCGATTTGTTTATCGGAAAAGCCTATTTTTTTGGCTATTTCAAGAAGCTCTGGGTCGATTTCATTTTTGCCATCTAATATGCGTTTATAAATATCAACAATATATTTTATACCTCTGATAAACCAGAGATCGATGCCAGTTTCTCGATAGACGTCCTCTTCTTTCTGACCTAAATAGAGATTGTAGGCGATATCATATGGCCTTCCTGGATAGGGAGGTAACTTTTTATACTTAGGATTGGCGGCGAGTTTTGTGAGTTTTTCAACCTCATCTGAAATTATTCCTTCATATCCCAAATCAAGCGAGCGGATAGCTTTTTGAAATGCTTCCCCGAAAGTGCGGCCGATGGCCATAACCTCACCGACACTCTGCATTTCACTGCCTATTTGTTGGTTAACAATCCGGAATTTGAGGAAATCCCAACGAGGAATCTTTACGACGATATAATCGAGGGCTGGCTCGAAGAAAGCGGAAGTGGCACGAGTGACTTGGTTTTGTATCTCATATAGTCCGTATCCTAGGGCGAGTTTGGCTGCAACATAGGCCAGAGGATAACCTGTCGCCTTGGAGGCAAGAGCTGAGGAACGAGAGAGGCGGGCATTCACTTCGATTATTCTGTAATCTCCATTTTGGGGATTTAGGGCATACTGGATGTTGCACTCTCCTACTATGGGAAGTGATTTCACCACATTTATGGCAATTTCTCTGAGTTGATGATATTCCTGATTAGTCAGCGTCTGGGAGGGGGCAAAAACTATAGATTCTCCTGTGTGTATGCCCATGGGGTCAAAATTTTCCATATTACAAACAACGATGGTATTATCATATTTGTCCCTGACGACTTCGTACTCGATTTCTTTCCAATGTTCGAGATATTCTTCGATCAATATTTGAGGAGTGAGGCTAAGGGCTTTTTGGGCGATGTTCAAAAGATCCTGACTATTCCTGGCTACTCCAGATCCCAAACCACCTAGAGAATATCCAGCTCTGACGATCACTGGATAGTGCATGTTAGTGGATACAGCTGTTACTTCATCAATGGTGGAAGCGGTAATACTCTGGGGTACTTTGAGACCTAAACTTTCAATATATTTTCTAAAAAGCAATCTATCCTCGGTTTTTTTGATGGAATCGATGGGAGTACCGAGAACCTCTAGGTTATATTTTTGCAAGATTCCTTTTTTATGAAGTTCTAGACCACAATTGAGAGCTGTTTGGCCGCCAAAACCCAAAAATATCCCATCGGGTTTCTCTTTGGCGATCACTTTTTCGACGAAATAAGGTGTCAGCGGAAGAAAATAGATAATATCGGCTAGCTCCCGGGACGTCTGAACTGTGGCTATATTGGGGTTTATAAGAACAGTTTTGATGCCTTCTTCTTTGAGGGCCTTGGCCGCCTGCGAACCAGAATAATCAAACTCGCCGGCTTCGCCGATCTTGAGAGCGCCGGAACCCAATAATATTATCTTTTTTAGTGATTGTTTTGGAGCCATAGTGTTGCCTCTTTTATAAAATGTTCCAGTATAAATCTAGTATCTGTTGGACCAGGAGCGTCTTCGGGGTGAAACTGAGTACTATAGATAGGAAGTGTTTTATGTTTGATGCCTTCGTTGGTACTATCATTTAGATTGCTAAACCAGGGGAGGTAATCTCCGGTGAGAGTGTTGGTGTCTACGGCAAAGCCATGATTTTGGGTAGTGATGTAACACTTTTTAGTGAGTTCGTCGCGAACGGGTTGATTTTGGCCTCTGTGACCATATTTCAATTTGTAGGTATTAGCCCCGGTGGCCAGGGCAAGTAGTTGATTGCCGAGACAGACTCCGAGAGTGGGGATCTTTCTTTTTAGCCCTTCCTTTATGATTTCAATCGTTTTTCCAGCCATCTTGGGATCGCCAGGACCATTGCTGATCATGATAGCATCAAATTCGATCTTGCCGAAAGGATCATAATCCCAGGGGATGCGGATTACTGTTGTATCTAGATTTAGAAGAAGGCGTATTTGATTTAACTTCACGCCGCAATCTATCAAAAGGACGCGGAATTTGCCTGTGCCATAAATGGTAGGTTTTTTACAAGAAACTAATTCTACTAGATTTTCTTCATTGATATCCTTAAAAAAAAGTCCCGACGCTTCGGGTCGGGACTCTTGGAAAGTGATGATACCTTTCATCACACCTTTTTCGCGGATGATTTGGGTGAGTGATCTAGTATCAATATCAGTGAGTGCTGGAACGTTTTCTTTCTTGAGCCAGTCAGAAAGAGTACGGGTAGCTTGATAGTGAGTTTTGCCACCTATATATGAGGTGACGATAAGACCTCTTATATAGATATTTGTTGACTCCATATATTCTGGGAGGGCTGTTTCTTTGGTATCTGGAGGAACTCCATAATTGCCTATTAGAGGATAGGTCATGACTAAAATCTGTCCGTAGTAGGAGGGGTCGGTAAAGCCTTCGGGATATCCTACCATGCCTGTATTGAAAACAACTTCTCCGTAGACTTTATTCTCAGAACCAAAAGAAGTACCTTCAAAGATTTTACCGTCATCTAATACAAGGTATCCTTTTTTTGGCATAAAAAATCCCCGTTATTTAGTCCTGGGGATATATTTTAATCTTTTTTGGGTTTACTTACAAGTGATGTGGATCACATTTACTTTAAGCACACCCTGGAGGTAAAGATCGAATAATGAGATTAGTCACACATCGGAGGTGATATCATATAGACACATCGGCAAAATCAAATAAAAAAATAAACTAATGAGAACCTATAGTTGACTATAATCAGCTACTCAGATACAATTCTTCCCACTAAGTTGATAAATGAGCCCTTTAGGCTGGGCTATATTTATTGCTTATTCTTATTATTCCTTGCACTTTGATAACTTGCGGAAGACGTTATCCTCGACTTGATCGATGAAACCATCACTCTCCATCACACCGGGTGTGATGTTGGCTCCGGGTGTGATGTTGTCTTCACACATCGGGAAATTGCACTTTTTGTCCACTCCTGGGCAGAGCCTATGGGGAGATAATATATTTTTATCTTTCGATAGGCTTTGCTCACCAGGAGAGGGCGAAAAAGAGCAAAGACTACAATAAATGAGGAGGTAAGCCATGGCTAAGATAGGATGGGTGATATTCTACAAAGACATCACACGCACTGTGGAAGATCACCGAGTCGAGTGTCACACTCCAGATGATGTACAACTGGCCGTGGATGGCAATACGCTACCTGAACGCGGGTACAAATTGGCAATGGCGTATAAGTCTGCCACCGGTGAAAGCTTCATCCGCTACGAGGATCTCATGAAGTATTTGGCAAGTTAAACAGGGAGGAACCATCCTCTCCAAAAAATCCAAGGAAAGGAGGATGTGCAATGAGTCCAACAAAAAAGTCTGTAATCATAAAAGGTTACAGAACAAACAGCGATAGGAACGATAGGGTTAATGCAGTTGAGCAAAAAACTGCATATACTATTGAGGAATTCAGAAAAGCCCAAAGTGAACTATCAGCAAAAGTGTATTTCCTCGATTATGAGCGCGAGGATGGGACGCCCATCGAGGGCTGGGCTGAGAACGCGATTCAATATCTTCAATGAGCAAATTGCTCTCTCCAAAAAATCCAAGGAAAGGAGGATGCAATGAGAGAACCCACACCAAGACAGGTCGCAAGGGCAAGAAGTCTAGGTATTGATTTATCTCAATGCCGAAATGCTGTTGAAGCAGAAAGAGCAATCGAAATCGCCTTGCGAAAACTGTCGTACGCAAAAGCGCAGAAATTGGGTGTTGTACCAGGTGTCCGCGTGCGAAAGCATGGAAAGGAAGGTATTGTACGATTTTTGTATAAGCCTGAAGAGTCTCCCGACGAAATGATAGTGGGAGTCGACTGGGAAAAACCAAAGAAACAATTTTCTCGCGTGTCTACCAAAGATTTAGAGGTGGTCAAATAAGAGAATTGTCTCTCCAAAATCTCAAAACGAAAGGCAGGCGCAACGTCTCAGTAAAAGGTGCAAGGGAGAAGCCAGAACTGTTGATTTAAATGAGAATTTATTGGCGCAAATAATATCGCGCACATAGTCGCTGATGCGACACAAACTCATTTCAACAGGCCTGGCTTTTTATTTTGGGAAAAATTAACCTAATTTACGCACGTGCGGAAATAAGGTATAAGTACACCTTAGAGGTGTACTAGACCTGCCCGCAAAGCTCTCGCTTGCGAGGTAGGCGGGTAGGACACCTGCCTTCCGGCAGGCAGGCCTTTGGTAAAGGTAGAAATTAATAGTCTATGATGCCGGCGAAATCGAGGGCGGTGAAGCCGGAACGAGTGACTTTTTCTATTACTTGATAAGGAATATTTGGTTTGTCGAGAAATGGTTTGAAGATAAATAATAATCTGATTTCGGTATCGGGAGTGGGCTCGATCTTCCATGGCATGACTAATCTCGCTTCTTCATCAGAAACAAACGAGACTTTATAGTAATTTGCTTTGGGAAGTCTCCGGTAAAAATAGTCTACAAAGACCTCAGTCTCTTTTTGATTTAACCCTACATCTTGGGCTAGTTTTTGTAAATCAGAGGATAAATTATTTCTGTTAAGAATGCGTCCCTCTACTGGTGAATCAATAGAACTAATTTCAGGATTATCATAAGAGATATAATCTAATGTAGTTCCATCGGATAAAGTGATGAAACCATTGGTATCGCTTTTTAGAGAGAAATTTATGCCATCATCTGAGCGCCGATAATATTTTTGGTCTATTGCTGTAGTAATACTTCCGGGAAGAGTGATTTTGATCTCGGAACTTTCTTCTGGATAAAGAAAGAGTGGGCTTTCTAGATAAGCGGCAACTTTGTGTTTCTTTTCATCACAAGAGAGAGGTGAGAGTGTATCATGAAGTTCTTGCTTGCGATCTAGCCCAAATCCTTGGGTCATGGCCAGCCTGGCTACGGCTTTGCTATAGAGGAAGCTGCGATTATAGACATCTCCGCTGACTTTATCTATAAATTCATAAATTTGAGCTTCAGTCCAAGCCCACTGATCTTGGGTCGGTGTAGGTCCTCCTCCATGAATATTTAGCCAGCCTTGGTAGATAGCTATATGATCTTTTCCTTGGTGTAGATGAATAATATCATCTGCGGGATATTGGAATTCACAGGTATCGGGCCCGGAAGTAGGACTGGGATCGATTTTGCGGGTGGGTGTAGGTGTTTTTGTTACTCGGGGATTATGGGTAGGAGTGGGTCCTGAGGTGGGAGTAGAAGTTGGCTGCAAAGTAGGCGTAGCTTCGCCGGGTATAAATGAGCCCAATTTGATAGAGCTTTGGGCAAAGCTGTTGCCTCTTATAATAAATATTATTACTATCAAACAAAGCAGGCTAATAAAAGAATTGAAAATAATTTTTTTTGTTTTCATAGTATGCCAATGACTTGTACCGGATCATCACTTAATATTTTTTCATACTGATTATTTATATCGTCGTAGAGGTAGACATTTTTATATATAGGAGAATAGGACACATTGATACCACCCAGTGGAGCAACCGCAGCAGATCCAAAAGCGATTATTAAACGCCCTTCATACTGACCCAGAATTTGACTATCAATCCTGTTTAGGAAAAGACTGGTGGATATATTTGGTATATTTAATTTTTGTATATCTAGAGCTTTGACGCTATTTCCTGATATCGAGCTTCTTTTAAATATTATATTAGAATTATCACCCGTGAAAACTAAATCAGTAAATAACTCGCCATTTTTGGACTCATATAAAATAGATGTTTGCCGAGTAGCCAAATCATAGATTTTTATTTGATTGGGATTTCTTATTGCGGCGCGAAATAAGCCATTGGGTACGTCTGGTGGAGACAATTGTATGGTAGACTCTGGATTATAGGAACTAAAGATTAATTTTTTGCTATCAGCAGAAAGAATAGGTAGAGAAGAATAAGAATCCAGAGATAATAGTGTGACTAAATTGGGAGTAGTTGAATTTAGATCTAGGGCAAAAAATCCTTGATGGAGTCCCCTTCTATTGACGCTGTAACTATCTAAAAAGAGCCATTTATTTGGTCCCCAAAGCACCGGATATTTCGTTTGGTCAGAAAGAGATTCGTCTACCAAAACTTTGCGCTGAGATTTATCAGAAAGTGATTGGTATATAATATGAGATCTACCTTGGGTAGTAGCTCTCTCCTCGACTTCCCAAAATACAATACTTTCTTCATCAGGAGAAATGAGAAAATTTTCTATCAGATAGGCAGGTGAGGGATGAACCAAAGGTATATTTAAATTTTGAGTGCCATCGTATAAATCTATCCTCCCTCCCCTATCCAAAAAAGATAAATTATTGACAAAAAGCAGCCGATTTTGGGATAGGGGTATAATCGAGCGAATGTTGGGAGGGAGAGTAGTAATTTTTGTGTTTTTTCCTTCTGAATAGGTCGAGATTTCCACGCCTGATGCTGTAGTTTTGGCAAAATAGAGGGATTGTTTTTGGTTTTCTGGTGATTGATTTTCCGGCAGTGTGGATGTAGATGGTGTCTCGGGAGATTGGGGCGTGAGAGAAGGGGAATTTCTAGAGCTACTCAATATGAAAAAAGTGCTGATAAATAAAAGAGCCAAGAAAATAAGTAGTATTAGGCGTTTATTTCCAAGATATACTTGAATATTGGACAGTTGCATCACTAGACTACTATAGCTCAAAAAAAGATAACCAGCAACGGTGTTAGGATATAGTGCGCCTTTTTCGCTGGGAGATTTTGAGGGCGATAGTCGATCTGCGGAATAAATTTTGGGCGGCGACTAGCTCGGCACCTGTGGGTTTAGATTTTAGAGCTTCCTCTGCCCTCCTTTTTGCTTCCAACATTTCCTTTTCGTTGATTTCCTGAGCGTGGACTGCTTCAGTAACCAAAATAGTCACTTTTTTGGGAGTAACTTCGAGAAAGCCTCCGCCTATGGCTAGAAATATCTCATCTTTTTCCTTTTGTATTTTAAGCTCTCCTTCAACGAGTTTGGAAAACAGTGGTTCGTGGTGAGCTAGTATTCCTACAACGCCTGCAGCAGATGGAGCCCTAACCATAGCGACTTCTTCGCTATAAGCGATCCGTTCTGGGGTAATGATTTCGAGTAAAAAAGTCATAAGTAACTTGTGTGGCTTAAGTAACTTAGGTCACTTAACCTCGTCAATATTTCCAACCATATAAAAAGCTTGTTCGGGTTTGGAGTCATGTTTGCCATCTAGTATTTCTTTGAAACCTTTGATGGTTTCCTCAAGTGGGACATACTTACCAGCTCGGGCCGTGAAGGCCTCAGCGACAAACATAGGTTGAGAGAAAAATCTCTGTATTTTTCTAGCTCTTGATACTGTCAGTTTATCCTCATCTGATAGTTCTTCCATACCCAATATGGCGATAATATCTTGGAGATCTTTATATCTTTGGAGTACTCTTTGAACACCCCGAGCAACATCATAGTGCTCGGCGCCAACTATATCAGGAGCAAGAATTCTGGAATTGGAAGATAGCGGGTCGACGGCTGGAAAAAGTGCTTGTTCGGCAATAGAACGCTCGAGTGAAATACTAGCATCTAGATGGGCAAAAGTAGCTACTGGTGCCGGATCAGTATAATCATCAGCAGGTACATAGACAGCTTGGACTGAGGTGATGGAACCTTTTTTGGTGGAAGTAATTCTCTCTTGGAGAGCACTCATCTCTGAGGCGAGTGTAGGTTGGTAACCGACGGCGGAAGGAATGCGTCCTAATAAAGCTGATACTTCAGAGCCTGCTTGGGCAAAGCGGAAAATATTGTCTATAAATAACAAAACATCTTGGCCTTCTTGATCACGGAAATATTCGGCCATGGTAAGGCCTGTTAAAGCCACTCGCAATCTGGATCCTGGAGGTTCATTCATCTGGCCAAAGACGAGGGCGGTTTTATCTATCACTCCTGATCCTTTCATCTCCAGCCAAAGATCATTTCCTTCCCTCGTTCTTTCTCCCACTCCGGTGAAAACAGATACTCCACCATGGACTGTTGCAACGTTTCTAATAAGTTCTTGGATGAGCACCGTTTTCCCTACTCCGGCTCCTCCAAAGACGGCGACTTTGCCACCTTTGACAAAAGGAGCTATCAGGTCAATAACTTTTAGCCCTGTTTCTAATATCTTAGACTGGACATCTTGGTCTTTGAGTGGAGGAGCGGCTCTGTGGATAGGCAGTGTTTTGCCTTTGGCCTCTGGTTTATCATCGACTGGTTCGCCTATGACATTAAATATTCTACCTAGTGTTTGCTTACCGACTGGGACTGATATAGGAGCTCCGGTATCAATGACTTCTTGGCCTCTTTTGAGTCCATCTGTTGGGCCAAGAGCAATAGTCCTAACTTGGCCGCCAGAGAGTTGGAGGGCAACCTCCAATATAAGTTTGCCGCTTTTGCTAAATTCTGATTTTACTTCAAGGGCATTATAGAGATCAGGCACAACTTTGGATTCGAATTGGACATCAACGACTGCTCCGATAATTTGGCTGATTTTTCCTTTATTCATAGTATTTATAATTTACGGGTCCTGCCACTCGGCAGCCCCATGGCCACCCACCCGCCTACCGGCGAGGCAGGCAAGGGGACCCCGGCCATGGGGCTCCCCGCCTCGTGTCACCCGTTAGTAAAATTAATGTTCATGCTAAGTCGTTTCTCACCATCATTCCAACGCCATTCTTGCCGTGACTGTGTCGGCAATTTCGTAGGTGATTTTTTCTTGTCTGATTTTGTTATAAACAAGTGTCAATTGGTGGGAGAGATCAAAGGCAGCATCGGTAGCGTTTTTCATGGCAATCATACGAGCGCTATGTTCTGAGGCTTCGGACTCATAGATGGCGGCTCTTATTTGATTTTCGAGATAATGGGGCAAGAGGGCAGATAAAACTTCTTCAACACTTGGTTCGATAGTGAAATTGGCAAACTTTTCTTCTTCGATTTTTTCGTCAGCACCCTCAGTTTTATTTCCTCCAAATGTTTCTAGAGGAAGGATCTGTTTCTTATCAGGGATTTGTTTGAGTGCATTCATAAAAGCATTGTAAATCACATAGACTTCTTTATATGTGCCTTGTAAAAATCCTCCGACCAGTAATTGGGTAACTGGGGGAACATTTTCTAGAAAGGGTATCTTGTCGGAAAAATCAGCGACCAAAACTCTACCTGATTTGACTATAAAGTTTTGGCCTTTCTTGCCAATAGAAACAAATTCGACATTTTTATCTTTGGTAAACCACCTATCTACTTCCCTAAACAAATTGGTATTAAGTCCCCCGGCTAGACCTTTGTTGGTAGAAATAAGAATAATTAATGTTTTACCAGAAGGATTGCCCAAAGATAATAAAGGATTGCTTTTTCTATCTGTTTTTTTGGCGAGCTCTACAGTCGCCTCATAAATTTTTTGGGCATAGGCTCTATTTTTTTCGGCGGCTTCTTGAGCCTTTTTCATCTTGGAGGCAGCGACCATCTCCATAGCTTTGGTAATTTGGGCTATATTTTGAGCCGATTTTATCCTACGTCTTATAATTTTTATGCTGGCCATATTGCTTATATGTCATTCCGAGCGAAGCGAGGAATCTCTTTCAAATCAAGTCTGTTGAAGGAGATCCCTCCACGCTCCGCCTGCTGGCGGATTGGTCGGGATGACAGC
>JACQJU010000092.1 GCA_016204905.1 Candidatus Gottesmanbacteria bacterium
ATTCTCATATATGTCAGTACGCATAAGATTAAAAAGAGTTGGTAAAAAAGATCGGGCAACCTATCGTATTATAGCCATCGATAAAAGAGAAAAAAGAGATGGCAAAGCACTGGATACAATAGGTTTTTACGATCCGACCCTAAATCCCAACAAAGTCCAATTTGACCAAAAAAAGTTAGACCGTTGGGTGTCCCACGGAGCCATCATTTCTGACTCAGTTCGCCAGATCATAAAAGCATGACCCATTCGACTCTGCTCAGGGTCATAGTGAGTTTATCGAATCTATGAAAGATTTTCTCCTTTTTCTCATCAATCAACTAGTCGATCAACCCGATGCTGTTCAAATTGATGAAGAAAGTCTGGAAACAGAGACTATCTACAAACTTAAATTAGCCAAAGAAGATATGGGCAAAGTTATCGGTAAAGAAGGCAAAATTATCCATGCCTTAAGAACTCTCCTGAAAGTGCGCGCTATCAAAGAAGGCAAAATGGCCCGCTTAGAGATATTGGAAGGTTAGATGAAGATCACTATTCTTACCCTCTTTCCGGAAATATTTACCAGTCCTCTCACATCTTCTATCGTCGGTAGAGCCCAAAAAAAGGGTTTAGTCAGTTTTAATATCATCAATCTTCGCGATTTTGCGAGAGATAAACACAAAAGCGTCGATGATCATCCTTACGGTGGGGGAGCAGGAATGATATTAAGAGTCGATATTATCGACCGCGCCCTCTCTTCATTTAACCTACCTGCCTCGCCGGCAGGCGGGCAACCTACAACCTACCTGCCTCGCCGGCAGGCGGGCAACCTACAACCTAAGACCAAAGTCGTCCTTCTCGATCCCCGCGGCAAAGTTTTCCAACAAAAAATAGCCGATAAATACTCCAAATTGGATCATCTAGTTCTCATCTGTGGACACTATGAAGGCGTTGATGAGAGGGTAACTGCACTTTGTGACGATACCATTTCTATCGGGGACTTTGTATTAACAGGAGGAGAACTTGGAGCGTTAGTCATCATAGATGCCGTAACCAGGCTCATACCAGGAGTGATATCAAAGGACTCAACCACTGAGGAATCATTTAACCCCCATCTAAGCTACCCCCAATACACCAGACCACCAATTTACAAACGCAGGAAGGTTCCCGAGATCCTACTTTCTGGAGACCACAAGAAAATCAAAATCTGGCGAGAGCAAAAATCACTCGAAACAACGAAGAAGAATCGCCCTGATTTATTGAAATAAATTTGTCTTCCCCGTCGGTATGGATTCATCAGTAGTAGATGGCAATATCGCCATCTGTACTATCTGATCTTTGATCTCTACTTGTTTTGCAGTCAGTTGTGGCAATATAGAATCAACTTGACCTAAGTCATTGGGAAAAGGCTGATAATATGTTGTCAGTGTAAAAGATGCTTCAACCGCCGTCCCATCGCCTAGTTTGACTGTCATATCTTTTACCGCAAATAGTCTTGTTTTAAAATTCTGCAAGTTAGCAAGTAGAGTGAGCAACTGTTCTCTGTCACCCAGGATAGTAAATTTGATATCTATTCCCTGATATTTCTTATTAGAGAGTAGTTCTTTATTTATTGATGCCGAATCAGTAGAAACTATACCCACACGAAAATCTGATTGGGTTACAACAACAGCAGCATCTTTTTCCTGAGTATCCAGACCATTGAATATTGAAAAGGCATCTTTCTCTTCAGGTAATACAGCAATTATTTTCTTTAGAGCTTCTAACTCTACATCTTTATTTATGCTTTCCAAAACTTCTAGTTTCGTAGATAACATTTTCTCTCTACTGTCTAAATCTTTCTGAGTAGCTAGCGTTTGTTGGGTCTTTTGTATATTTGGTATTAGATACGAATTTACGAGCCAAACCATCGTAATAGCTATGAGCGCAGTTATTATAAAACCTTGGTAATTTTTTATACTCACTATTAGTGATTCTTTATTCAAATCCATTTTTGTCCAGAGAAAAATTTATACTTACACTAAAGTCTTGTCCACTTACTTTAGATATAGAAGTAGCTTTTATCACTTTATATTTACTTTCCTTTTCCTTTTCCAAAA
>JACQJU010000093.1 GCA_016204905.1 Candidatus Gottesmanbacteria bacterium
ACCTAATCTCGTATGGAGCGGCATGGCACAGTGATGACCGCTACGTATACAGATATTATCTTCATCGAGGATCTGGGCAATATCATGAGGATGAAGTCCTTTCATGTTAAAAGCAATGACTCCGCCTCTTTTTTCGGGATCTTTGGGACCATAGATGGTTAGATTACTTAAGTGGCTTAAGTTACTTATGGCATAACTGGTCAGCTCTTTTTCATGAGCGCGTACTTTGTCCATACCCAAAACTGACAGATAATCAACAGCTGCTCCCAATCCAATCACACCGGCGATATGAGGAGTACCTGCTTCGAATTTGTGGGGAGGTTTTTTGAACTCGGAGTGATCTAGATAAACTTCTTTGATCATCTCACCTCCAAATTGGAAAGGAACCATAGCATCTAACAAATCATATTTAGCCCATAAGACCCCTATTCCTGTAGGGCCAAGCATTTTATGGCCAGAGAAAGCGAGAAAATCACAGCCCAAGTCTTTTATGTTAATGCTAAGATGAGGCACTGCTTGAGCAGCATCGATAAGTACTTTTATTTTGGAATTTTTCATTTTGATCCTTTTTACAATTTCTTTGACTGGATTAATTGTACCTAAGACATTGGAAACGTAGGTTAAAACTACGAGTTTGGTATGAGGAGTAATAGATTTTTCTAAATTATCAATATTTAATAAACCATCTTCATCGATATCAATATATTTTATGACTGCGCCAGATTCTAAGGATAATTGTTGCCAAGGGACGATGTTGGCATGATGCTCCATAACTGTGGATATAATTTCATCACTTTCTCCAATATTGATTCTTCCCCAAGAATAAGCGACAAGATTGATTGCTTCTGTAGCGTTACGGACAAATATAATGCTATTGGGACTGTCTGATCCTATGAATTGGGAAACTTTTTCCCTGGCTAATTCATAAGCGGTTGTTGCTTCTTCTGAGAGTTTATAAAGACCTCTAAAGATATTTACGGGGTATTCCTTATAATATGTATTGTTTGCGTCGATGACTACTTGGGGTTTCAATGATGAGGCCGTGGAATCTAGATAGACAATTGGCTTACCATTGATATGCCTTTGAAATATGGGAAAATCGTTTTTGATTAGGGAGGGATCAAACATAAGTGAATTGTTATATTGTTAAATTGTTCAATTGTTAACAGAAAGACTTAGTAATATGGCCATTTAGTAATTTAACGATTAAATCTCCACGAGTATTTCATCTCCCTCGACTTTTACATTATATATCCCTAGTGGTGATGGTGGTGGGGGAGCGAGAACTTCGCCTGATTTAATATCGTATTGGCCACCATGACAATAACAAGTGAGTGTATAGCCATCCAAAAATCCGCCAGCGAGTGAACACTGAGCATGAGTACACGTGTCATCAAAAGCTAAATATTCTCCGTCGGTGTTGGCGATAGTAATGAGTTTACCCCCAATACTGAAGGCCTTCATTTTTCCATTGGGGATATCAGTAGTAATTGCAATCTTTGTAAATTCCGCCATGACGCTCTCTTGACGAGGTCAGACCTCGTTTTGGATTGTTAATTCAATAAATTTCTAACTTTCTTCTCAATTTTTTCTTGCAACTTATCTTTTATATTCTTATCTGGTAATCTATCAAGTATATCCTGGCAAAATCCTTGAACTAATAAAGTAGTCGCTTCTTTTTCGGATAATCCTCTAGTTTCTAAATAGTATAACTGTTCTTTATCTAATCTACCTATGGTGGCGCCATGAGTACAGCGGACGTCATTGGCTAGTATTTCTAAATAAGGTTTACTTTCGGCCCAGGCTTGGGGAGACATGATAAGATTTTGATTCTTCTGATAAGCATTGCTTTTTTGGGCTCCTTTTTCTATCTTGATGAGTCCCTCATAATGAAAACGAGATTTATCAAAAAGTACTGATTTAATAAATAAATCACTTACACTTTCTTTTTGTTGGTGATCCTGAAAAGTGTATAATTTGATTTGTTGATCACCTGAACCAATAATTAATCCCAGAATTTGAACATGAGCGTTTTTACCCTGGATCTGAATCTTTACATCCCCATGCTGATTGTTTGCATCGGTAAGAAAGATAAGAAATATCTTCTTTTCTGCATCAAACACATTGAATTCCTGACCTTTTTTTAGTTTATCAATGATAATTGTTTCACCTATCATAGATCGCCACCCGACGGGTGGAATTAGCTTCGCACCCTTAGGGTGTCTATCCTACCGAGCCTTCCATTTCTAGTTGAATTAGTCTATTTAATTCTACGGCGTACTCGAGAGGTAATTCCTTGACAATTGGTTCGATAAAACCATTGACGACCATAGCTTCGGCATCAACTTTGGCTAGTCCCCTACTCATAAGATAAAAAAGTTGCTCATCGCCTATTTTGGAAACTGTGGCTTCATGTTCGATCTGGGTATCGTTTTGTTTGATATCCATAGTCGGATAAGTATCAGAACGTGAGGCATCATCGATAAGAAGAGCATCACAAACAACTTTGGATTTGGAGCCGCGGGCAGACTGAAAAACTTGCAATAATCCGCGATAAGAAGTGCGACCACCTCCTCGACTAACTGATTTGGAAGTTATTTTAGAAGTTGTATATGGAGCGAAATGGAGGGCTTTGCCACCGGCGTCTTGATGTTGTCCGGGCCCGGCATAAGCAACTGATAGCACCTCACCTCTGGCGCCTTTACCCATGAGATAAACTGAGGGGTATTTCATGGTTAATTTGCTACCTAAATTGCCATCTATCCACTCGCCTACTGCCTCTTCTTCTACCCTCATACGTTTGGTTACTAGATTGTAGACATTGGTAGACCAATTTTGGATAGTAGTGTAGCGGACGCGGGCACCTTTTTTGACAAAGATCTCAACAACTGCTGAATGGAGGGAATCTGTAGAATAAATAGGAGCAGTGCAACCTTCGACATAATGGACGAAACTCCCCTCATCGGCAATTATCAGAGTCCGCTCAAACTGGCCCATATTGGCGGCATTGATACGAAAGTAAGCTTGCAGTGGCAGTTCTACTCTCACCCCTTTGGGCACATAGACAAAAGAACCTCCACTCCAAACAGAGCTATTGAGAGCGGCAAATTTATTATCGTGAGGTGGAATAAGAGTGCCAAAATATTCTTTGACTAACTCAGGATATTCCCGTAGCCCTGAGTCCATATCCAAAAATATAACGCCTTTTTTACCCAAAGTTTTTTGGATACTTTTATAAACTACTTCGGATTCGTATTGGGCAGATACTCCACCAAGATATTTTTTTTCGGCTTCGGGAATACCAATCCGATCATAGGTTCTTTTGATTTCTTCAGGTAGATCTTTCCAGGAGGTGGCTTTCTTTTGAGTAGGCTTGATGTAATAAAAGATATTATCAAAGTTGATATTGTTTAGCTCTCCGCCCCATTGGGGGATGGGTTTAGAGTAAAAAATATCAAGAGCGCGGAGACGAAATTGTCGCATCCAGTCGGGTTCATTTTTGTGATGGGAAATTTCTTCGACAACACGGGAAGATAATCCCCTTTGGGATTTGAAGACATACTTTTCGGGCTCGTGGAAACCTAATGGATAGCTAGTATTAATGGGACTTGATGTTCTCATATCCTTCTCTTTCTAATTTTTCAGCGAGCTTGGCACCACCGCTCCGCACTATTTTACCATTTATAAGGATATGTATGAAGTCAGGCTCGATATATTTAAGTATTCTTTGATAGTGAGTAATGATAAGAATTCCTGTTCCTTTTTCTTTCAGTTTTTTGATACCTTGGGCAACGATCCTCAAAGCATCTATATCTAACCCAGTATCTATTTCGTCAAATATGGCAAATTTTGGTTCTAAGACAAGAGCTTGAAGCATCTCCAGTTTTTTCTTTTCTCCGCCTGAAAAACCATCATTTACATTTCGCCGTAAGAAATCTTTATGGATTGACAATTCTTTGGCTTTGGCAACCAAATTCTCATTAAATTCCCAAACTGAAAGTGAGGGATTAAATTTCGTTCTTAGTTCCCTGCCTGCCGGCGAGGCAGGTTGGTTTTTTGTTCTTGGTTTATTTAATGCTTGATAGGCTGTCTTTAAGAAGTTAGCCACTGATACTCCCGGGATAGCGATAGGATTTTGAAAGGCGAGAAATAATCCTTCTTTTGCTCTCTCGTTAGGCATTAATTTAATAATATTTTTTTCATTAATTTTGACTTTTGATTTTTGATTTTTGATTTTATAA
>JACQJU010000091.1 GCA_016204905.1 Candidatus Gottesmanbacteria bacterium
ACTTAGTTTCTTTTACGGGGTTTTAAAGAAATGAATGAATATGTTAAGGAACAAAAAAGAAACTATCCTTGAACTAGAAACAAGAAAAAAAATTTATGCCCACTGCTTTAGGGTTTGCAGCATGTGACTTTTTAATTAAATATTTCCCCGATGTTTTTGACTATAAGTTTACAGCTTCTATGGAAAATAGCCTTGATGATATAGCAACGGGTACCAGGAATTGGAAGCAGACTTTAAGTGAATTTTACCCACCCTTTGAAAAAAAACTGGATAGTGTTTTAGAAAAAGCAGATAGGGTTAAACTGGCAGTTGAGTATGCAGGAAAGAAATGCCCTAAGTGCGGTAAAGAGTTGGTGGTGAGGACCGGCAGGTTTGGCAAGTTTTTGGCATGCTCAGGTTTTCCTGATTGCAAACATACCGAAGCTTTGGTGACAGAAGTAATTAATGCAAAATGTCCTGAGGATGGCGGGGATATTGTCATAAGAAGGACTAAAAAAGGCAGGGTATTTTACGGTTGTAAAAATTACCCCAAGTGCAAATACGCGTCATGGACTAAGCCTAAGCAGTCTGTTTAGCTATATAAACCTTACTCCGCATCCTAAGTAACTATTCAGTTCTTGTCAACACTCACCTGGAAGGAGTCCAGGGTCATTGCATTCTAAGGAATTAAAGGATGGGACAATCTAACCTGTCAGCTTAAGACAGGTTAGTCAGGTCTTGGTATGGCTTTTCTTTAAATCACAGCAATTTTAACCTGGTTTAATCCTAAAAAAGCAAATAATTCTTCAGGATGGGCAGAGAATCTCCTAAAAGCTTGCGGGTAGGATTTGATTGTCCCTCTTTTAAAGACACTAATTACCAGATTCCTAAGCATGGCCATTACCTGAGGGGCTTTTCCTGTCCTGATGGTTGAGGAGTCTTCATGGAATGATACATCCCTAACCCTGTGTAACTTGTTTTCAATTGACCAGTGGCCTCTTAAATACCTGCCTAAGTTTTGGATCGATGAGTACTCCTCAGGCAGTGAAGCAATCCCATAAATTACCTCAGTAGTTTTTTGAGTTTTGTCAGACCTGTCCCTTTGGACTTTAAATACATGGGTGAGTCCCGGCCAGTTTAGATACTCAGTTAAATCTTGTGACATCCAGAGCATCCTCTTTTCAATCCTGCCTTTGGACTTTTCTAAAGCCTGGTAAGTTTCAATCCCAGCCTTAAAGGGTGGGTTTTCAAAGAAAAGTTTTAGATCTTCCTGTAGCTTTTCCTGGTTTCCTTTGACTATTAATACATAACCCCCTCCTGATTTAACAATGGTTTCACAAAAACCCCTATGGGTATGCAGCGCGTCTGCAGTAATTATCCTGTCTTTTACAGACACCCTTTCCAGTACCAGAGGTGCCAGTATTAACTCTTTGCCTTTGGTATCAGTTGCTTTCTGGAACAAGACTGCCTGGGCTTTATGGGCAAAAGCTGCTACTAAATGCAATCTGTCCTTAGCTGTAGTTTTACCATCTAAAGCAATTCCTTCACCTTTCTGAAGATGGGTGATGCTTTGCAGGAAGTTACCCAAAGCCAGTTCAAAGCTTTCTGTATCTAAATGGGCAAATACCCTATGGAAAGTGGATTTATCAGGAGTGTGGAAAGCTAGAAATGGCACTACTGACTTAAGCTGGCACTGGTAATTAACAGCCCATTCGCTAACCGCCTGAAAACTATCTGCCCCTGAGCAGATAGCTAAAACTGCCAGGATCAGTATTGTAGGCAGAGGATGTCTTTTACCCTGGGCTCTCCTGTAATCAGTAATAGTATGGAGAAAATACCAGAGTGATGTAACAGGAGCAGGCTCAATTAAAAAGACTGGGCAGGATTTTAAAGTTGAGGTATACTCATTACAAAGGCTTCTACTTAAAAGCATAAGTTGTGGTTAACTTAATCGTGCTTGAGGTGGAAGTCTTTTGTCAAATGGAGAATGCAACGGCCCTGTTACGTTACTAACCTATAATTGACAAAAACTTTCCTTAAGTCTATACTTCGCAAGAATATGGGTTTATCTAAAGAAATTTTAGAAAACAGGGCCAGGATTAAAGAGGTGTATGACAGGAAGTGTGAAGCGTTTGAAGCCAGTATGCAAAAGCCTTGTAATGAGCTTCCGCAGGGGTTTTATAAAAAAGCGGATCAGCTGGAGCGGTTTTTAAAATCAGATCTTTTGATTGCCGAAACCGTAGAACAGTTTATGGATGAAGCAGGGATTTTTGATTACCGGCTGGTTAGGGAATTTTGGTTTACTGACACTGTTTACCGCCCCACTAACATGGCGTATAAAATAGTGTTTGGGGAGCGCTCTATTGAAGACTGCGCAAAAACCGGATGTTTAAAGTGCGGTAAAATATCGGATTATCAGTTGAGGGAACACTCTTCAGCGCACCACACCTCTGTCTTTTACGATCCAGGCAAAAATACCAAATCAGAGATGCTGGTTACAGGATATACACATATTCTGGCACCTCATGAAAAAAACAATAGAAGGTGGTTGGAGGTAGAAAAGGCTTTAAAATATTTGAGATCTCCGGGTTCAACTTTTTTGGTCACCCCCCATGTTTTTGTTTTGGGAATCTCCAGGGAATCAGTTAGGGATCTACTGACGGTTATTTTAAGCGACCCGACTTTAAAGTTGGATCTTTTAG
>JACQJU010000108.1 GCA_016204905.1 Candidatus Gottesmanbacteria bacterium
AAGTTACTTAAGAAACTTAAGTCACTTAATATATAATAGAAATATGGAAAACAAATTCGGCGCCATGACAGAACTCCATGTCCATGTAGGATCGGCTGTAGATCCACCCATCATGTGGGAGATCGCCCACGACCAAGGTATCAAATTACCCACCAAAAACTATTGGGAATTCCAAAATCTCATCACTGTTTCAGGCATTACCACTTACCAGAAATACCTCGATCTTTTCCACTGGACCGAACTCATCCAATCTTCCCCCGAGGCAATAGCCAAAAGTATCTATTCTCTGGCAGCAGGTGCCTATCGCAAAAATAATATCACTACTCTAGAAATAAGATTTAATCCCATGAAAAGAAACAGAGGCGGCGAAAGAGACCTCGATCATATCATTTTAGCCGCCATCCATGGTATGGAAAAAGCTATGCTCGCCTACCCCATGAAAGTCGGCCTTATCTTCTGTCTGGATCGTACTTTTTCCCCAGATTTAAATACCATCATTACTCAAAAAGCCCTAAAATACGCTGTACGTGGCGTCGTTGGTCTAGATCTAGCCGGGCCTATTACTCCCTCCTTTGATCTTCACTCCCTTATAGGACTAGTAGAGGAAGCTAAAAAGGCAGGTCTAGGCATCACCATCCACACCGGAGAAGCTACCGGAGCAGAGGAAGTCTTAAAGGTCATCAACCTCCTTTCTCCCCATCGTATCGGCCACGGTGTCCGTTCTACCGAAGATACCAAAGTATTAGAAGAACTAGCAAGAAGAAATATTGTCCTGGAAGTCTGCCCTACTTCTAATATCCACACAGGTGTAGTGAAAGATTTTACTAGTTTCAAAAATATCTTTACCCTACTTAAACAATATAAAGTGCCCTTCACTATCAACACCGATGGACCAGAGATGCTCAAAACCAATCTAGTCAACGAATACCAACAACTGATCGATCAAAATATATTGACAGGGGAAGACTTGAAAAAAGCAGCCCAAACAGCCCAAGAAGCTAGTTTTATAAAAGAGTAATTGAGAAATTGAGTAATTGAGAAATTAAGGGAAAATAAACCGAAGTATTAAGAAATTTTTGCAGATCGCATACGGAATGTAAAAGTTATGGACAACTCTAAAATTTTAGATCAAGTTGGTTTGACTTTTGACGATATTCTGGTACTGCCTAATTATACTGAAACTAAACGTCAAGACATTGATCTTACTGCCAGACTGACCAAAAAAATTACACTCAAGATTCCCATCCTCTCCTCCCCCATGGATACCGTCACAACATCCACTATGGCAATAGCCCTAGGTAACCTAGGTGGCATGGGTATCATCCATCGCAATTTCACCATAGAAAAACAGGCCCAAGAAATCGTCCTAGTCAAACAAGCCAATGTCAGAGTCGGAGCAGCACTCGGAGTAGGCAAGGATCTTGAAGAAAGAGCAAAAGCTTTGATACAAGCAGAAACAGACATTCTAGTCCTTGATAGTGCTCACGGCTTCTCCAAATGGATTATAGAGGCTATAAAATACTTGAAAAGTACCTACCCCGATATAGAACTCATTGCAGGTAACATAGCCACCGCTGCCGGCGCCAAAGCCCTGATTGAAGCAGGCGCCGATTCTCTGCGAGTCGGTATGGGACCAGGCTCTATCTGTACTACCCGAGTTATCTCTGGCATGGGTGTTCCCCAAATTACTGCTATTATAGAAGCCTACTCAGTCGCTAAACAATTTGATATTCCCGTTATAGGAGATGGCGGTATCAAATTCTCTGGAGATGTCGTCAAAGCTATCGCTGCCGGAGCAGATACAGTGATGTTAGGTTCACTTCTTGCTGGTGCTGATGAATCTCCAGGAGAAAAAGTTACTCTCAGAGGAAAACATTATAAAAAATACCGCGGTATGGGCTCAGTTGCTGCTATGAAAGAAGGAGGCGCCGCTCGCTATGGCCAGGAATATGTCAAAGGCAAAGAGAAAAAACTTATCGCCGAAGGCGTTGAGGGATTAGTTCCTTACTCTGGTAAATTAGAAGATGTGGTCAATCAACTTATTGGAGGACTCAGAACCGGCATGTATTATACCGGCGTCAAAAATATAGAAGAACTCAAAACCAAAACCAGACTCATGAAAATCACCCAATCATCCCTCACCGAAAGCCACCCACACGATATCCTCCTAAAGGAGGATAGTTAGTTAGTCAATTAGTTACTTAGTTAATTAGAAAGGACTAATTACCTAATTGTCTAATTAACTAATTAACTCTCAATATGATACTCATCATCGATTTTGGTTCACAAACAACTCATCTTATCAGCCGCCGCATCAAAGACTTAGGTGTCAAAACCCACATCGCCTTACCCGACCAAGCCCTTTCTGCCATCGATGAATATAAACCCAAAGGCATTATCCTGTCCGGAGGTCCCTCCTCTGTTTATGCCAAAGACGGCCTCTTAGTTGATAAACAAATATTTACCCAAGATATACCAGTTCTTGGTATTTGTTACGGCCATGAAGTCATGGCGCATCTTTTAGGCGGCAAAGTCAAACCAGGGGTAAGAAAAGAGTATGGCCCAGAAACATTGACAATCACCAAACAAAACACCCTTCTGGAAGGCCTAAATCGAGAGGAACTCGTTTGGAATAGCCACTTCGATAGAGTGGTAGCACCACCCCAAGGCAGTCAAATTACCGGATTTACTAAGTCTGTATCAGTAGCAGCATTCGCCGACGAAAAAAAGAAATTATATGGCACCATGTTTCATCCCGAATCCCATCACACGCCAAAAGGCAATAAGATTCTCTCCAATTTTCTTTTTACTATCTCCGGCGAAATACCCTCTGATCAAAAAACCCAATTAGACCAATTAGTCAAATTAGTCAAATCTCAAATTGGCAAAAACACCGCCGTCTGCGCTCTTTCCGGAGGTATCGATTCCGCTGTCGCCGCAGTCCTTACAGCAAAAGCGATTGGTAATCGCCTTACTTGTCTCTATGTCGATACCGGTATGATGAGAGAGGGTGAAACAGACCAAATCGTTAATACTTTCCAAAAACATTTTCATTTAAATTTGAAAGTTCTCCGAGCCGAAAAAGAATTCTTATCTGCCCTAAGAGGCATCACCGATCCCGAAGAAAAAAGAAAAACAGTCGGCCGAGTCTTTATCGAAGTCTTTGAGGATGAAGCTAAGAAATTATCCGCCAAATTTCTCATCCAAGGCACCATTTATCCCGATGTCATCGAAAGCAAAGGTTCCAAACACGCTCATAATATCAAGTCCCACCACAATGTCGGTGGACTACCAGAGAAACATGGTTTCAAAATTGTCGAACCCCTTCGCAATCTCTACAAAGATGAGGTGAGAGAGATCGCTAAAGAATTGAATTTTCCCAAGGAGCTAATAAGCCGCCACGTTTTCCCCGGTCCAGGCCTCGCAGTCAGAATCATAGGCGAAGTAACAAGCGAAAAATTAGATATCCTAAGACGCGCCGATGCCATAGTCGTAGATGAACTGAAAAAGGCTGGACTTTATAATGGTATCTGGATGGGTTTTGCCGTTTTTGCCGGTATCAAAACCACCGGTGTTGCTGGAGATGAAAGAAAATATGGCGAAACGATTGCCCTTCGCATTATCGAAAGTAAAGACACCATGTCCGCCGACTGGGTCCGTCTTCCTTATGATTTACTCGCCAAAATCTCTCACCGCATCGTCACCGAAGTCTTCGAAGTCGTTCGCGTGGTGTATGATATAACTACGAAGCCTCCCGCCACTATGGAATGGGAATAATTACTCCTTACCTTGACAAAAATTCCTTAATATTGTACTATTAAGTACAATATGGTACAAAAGATCGATGTCTCCAAGGCTAGAATCGAATTACCTAAAATTATGGACGAGGCTTATTTTGAAGATCAACAATTTATTCTTTTAAGAAGGGGTATCCCTATGGCTGCTATAGTTGGAATAAAAAATATTATGAATAATAAAGTCATTAAAACTTCCCAAAAAAAAGAAATAACCAGATTATTTGGTATCTGGAAAAAGAAAAAAGCATCTACTACCCAGATTGCCAATAATCTTAGGGAGAAAGCCTGGAAGTATCATGGTCGTTGACTCAACAGTCTTTATCGATTATTTAAGAGGTAATAAAAAAGCCAAAGATTTTTTATTCCAAAATAAAAACCTCATTACTAGTGTAGTCGTTGTTATGGAAATAATTGTCGGTTTCTCCAAAAGTAAAGATATGGACGATTTTCTGGATTTATTGGAATACCTAGATATAGAAATTATCCATATATCATCTACCATATCTTATAAAGCGTTGGAATTATTCAAACACTATCATCATGATGGGTTAGGTATCGCCGACAGTTTCATCGCTGCCACTGCTTTTGCAGAAAAACAAGCAGTTGCTACTCATAATACCAAGCATTTTTATCCAATAATGCATTTTGACGCTGTCAATCCATATTAATACTCTCAATGCGGTTTATTCAGCACAATCGGTCTCGGCCGCACCATTGCTTCGAGAGTATACTTTATCCCTTGCACCCCTAGTCCGCTACCTTTGGTACCGAGGAATGGGAAATGATCAGGTCCTCTCTGTGGTTTACTATTTATTTGCACCGTCCCTACATCTAATTTTTTAGCCAATGCTATCCCGGCCCCCTCATCTTTTGTAAAAATAGAAGCTTGGAGTCCATATGAAGATTTATTAATCAGAGATACAATTTCCTCCATCGACTTCATCCTAAAAAATGATACCACCGGTCCAAAAGTTTCTATACGCACAATATCCATCTCCGGTTTTACCCTATCCAGTATTGTAGCCTCAATATAACTTCCCTCCCTTTTCCCACCAAGTAATATCTTTGCACCGCCCACTTTAGCCATAATTATCCTCTTTTCTATCTCCATAGCCGCTGCCTCAGATATCACCGGACCCAAATTATTAGTCGGTATCCTCGGATCCCCCATCTTCATCATCTCTTTGGTTTTTTTAACTACCAAAGGTATTAGTTTATCCAAAGTAGGCTCCAGTCCCAAAACATATTTTATTGCTGTACACCTTTGTCCCGAATAAGAAAACGCACCTTTCACTATCTCTGTTGCCGTTGATTCCATATCACAATCAGGAAGTACTATCGCCGGATTATTTCCCCCGCATTCAAAAAGAAGGGGTATCATCCCTATCTTAGTCGTAATTTCACGTCCCACTTGTGAAGATCCGGTAAAAGTTACCATATCCACTCCCGGATGAGTGACCAAATAATTACCCACATCCGCTCCCTCTCCAGTGACAGTATTTAGTACCCCATCCGGTACTCCAGCTATTCTAAAAACCTCCGCCAGATGTAATCCCGATATTGACCCCATCGTAGGCGGTTTAAAAACAACACTATTTCCCATAACAATTGCTGGAGCCAGCTTTGCTACAGATAAATTAACCGGATAATTAAAAGGCGCAATCGCCACCACCACTCCCAGAGGCACTTTTTCTATTATCCCCATCTTTGTCTGATCATATCCGGGGAAAGCCTCACCTGATAATTCCTCACCTTTTATATTTAGCGCCGCATTGGCAAAATAATCTATCATATCAGCAGACCTAAGTATCTCATCTTTAGCCTCAGCCAAATTTTTTCCAATTTCTTTTATCAAAAGTGTGGTTAAGTAATGTTCATGCTCCCTGATCCAATCAGCTGCCAGATGGAGTATCTTTGACCTTTTTATCATCGGCACTTCTCTCCATAACTTTTGCGCCTCATGTCCTACCTTTATCGCCTCATCTATTTCCCCAAAAGAGGAAGAATAAACATATCCCACAATACTGTCATCAATTGGAGATTTCACTTCTAACTTTTTACCCGAGGTAGACTCTACCCATTTACCATTGAAAAGATTTTTGTAAGTCGGAGGAGATTTTCCGTCTGAAAGATGATGAAAATAATCCTTAGGCATTACTTTAATAATATCATAATTTTCAATTTCTAAT
>JACQJU010000088.1 GCA_016204905.1 Candidatus Gottesmanbacteria bacterium
ATGAAGAATCTAGTTATTGTTGAATCGCCAACAAAGGCACATACACTCTCTCGTTTCTTAGGTCCTGATTATAGAATAGAAGCGACCATGGGGCATATACGTGATCTACCCAAAAAGAAGTTAGGGATAGATGTAGACCATGATTTCAAGCCATCCTATCAAAGTATACCGGGAAGAGGGCAGAAGATAAAAGATTTGAAGAAGGCTACAGAAGATGCTGAGTTACTCATATTGGCTACCGATCCGGATAGGGAGGGAGAAGCTATTGCTTATCATGTATCCCAGATACTAAAAACCACTAAGAAATTGGAGCGAATAGTTTTTCATGAGATTACAAAATCTGCTATTGAGGAGGCGCTCAGAAATCCTCGGAGCATAGATATACAGTTGGTTGATGCCCAGACAGCTCGAAGAGTATTGGATAGATTGGTAGGTTATAAATTGTCCCCACTTTTGTGGAATAAATTGGGTAAGAATTGGTTATCAGCCGGAAGAGTGCAGTCTGTAGTAGTCAGATTGATAGTAGAGAGGGAAAGAGAAATAGATGCTTTTAGGCCACAGGAATATTGGTTGATTGAAGCGGAATTAGAAAAAGTTGATGCGAAGCTCCATAACGAGGTTCAACCTGGTCAGGAAAGTTTTATAGCCAGATTAATACAGATTGATGATAAAAAGGCAGATGTTAAAGATAAAGAGACTGCGGAAAAAATAGTTGCTGATCTAGAACGTGCACGTTACGCTGTTAAAAATGTAGAGACGAAGGAAGTCAGGCGTTATCCTTCTCCTCCTTTTACTACTTCCACGTTGCAGCAAGCTGCTGCCAATAAATATGGTTGGAGTGCCAAGCGAACTATGCAGACGGCCCAAAAACTATACGAAGAGGGATTTATCACTTATCATCGGACAGACTCGACCAATCTGTCGGCTGACTGCCTCAAGATGGTCAGGGACTATATATATAATGTATATGGAGAAAAGTATCTACCGGGAAGCCCCAAATTTTATAAGACGAAATCAAAAGTTGCTCAAGAAGCGCATGAAGCTATACGTCCTACGGACGTAAATTCGAAATTCGAAATTCGAAATTCGAAACTGAATTTCGGAAGGGAAGCAGAGAGACTGTATAAATTGATCTGGCAGAGGTTTGTGGCCTGTCAGATGAATGAAGCGGTGTTTGATGCTACGGGTGTGGATATAAATGCGACAATGGAAAATGCAACAATGCAACAATTAAAAGAGAGTAAAAATATAAATTACCTTCTGAGGGCGACGGGGCAGAGGATGAAGTTTGATGGATGGCAAGCCGCCTATGGCAGCAAAGTTAAAAATGAGCAAGGTAATTATTTTAAAGAAGAATCGGAAGAGGATAAGGAATTGCCAGAGTTGACAATTGGGGAGATATTGAGATTATTAAAACTTTTGCCGCAGCAGAAGTTTACCGAGCCACCGCCGAGATATAATGAAGCTTCACTCATAAAAATTCTGGAAGAAAAGGGGATAGGTCGGCCATCTACATATGCTCCAATAATATCTACTATACAGGATAGGAAATATGTAGAAAAACTGGAAAGAAAATTTCACCCAACGGATCTGGGCATCTCAGTAAATGATTTTTTGGTGAAATATTTTCCAGATATTTTTGCTGTTTCTTTTACCGCGAAGATGGAAGATAGTTTGGATGCTATTGCCAATGGCCAGATGCAGTGGGTGCCGGTGATACATGAATACTTCGATCCATTGGCTAGCAAAATAGCCAGTGTATACAAGGAAGCAGATAGAGTGAAAGTGGATTTGGGGACAACTGAGGAAAAGTGTCTAATATGCGGAAGCCCGATGGTAGTCAGGATATCACGGTATGGTAAATTTTTGGCATGTAGTACATATCCTAATTGTAAAGGGACAAAGAATATTTTGGAAAAAACCGGAATAGCTTGTCCTCTAGATGGTGGTGAGATCATAGTGAAGCACACTCGTCGAGGTAAACAGTTTTATGGATGTGCTAATTGGCCCAACTGTAAATATGCGGCTTGGAAGAAAGAAGATATTAAGAAGACAGTTAGTTAATTAGACAATTAGATACTTAGTCAATAAGTTAATTAGTAGAGAAGATACTCCTAATTGTCTAAATGTCTAACTGACTAACTAACTCTCATTTGTTATACTATTTCCAATGCCTCGTTTTATACTATTATTAGTTATTAGTTATTGGTTATTAGTAATTGGAAATTGGGTTACTTTAAGGCCAGTTTTTGCTCAGAGTCCGACTCAAGAGCCACCAGCGGTACAAGCTCAAGCAGACATAGTAGAAGAATTGAAAAAGCTTTTGGAAAGTCTCATAAAACCAAAAATAGAGCCGTATAATCAGGCGACACTTCCTCTTACTCAAACTAGCAATATAACATCAGATAGTCAGTCAACGGATGTACTAGCCGAGGAGGCAATTGATGTCAGAGGCGATGTGGCTCATGATTATGCCTTGAGTGCATCGGGAAGAACTCCTTATTCGGCAACAGCTAATGCTTCTGATTGGTGGTCTCAATTTCTAAATAATATCGAAAAAATAGTAACCGGTGGAGATGAAAGTTCAAAATATTTTGCCAGTTCTATACTTCCTGGACAAAGAGGAGATACGGTGGTGATGAAAGACTCATTTACTACCACTCAATGTGCGGCTCTGCCACCGGGGATAAAAGAATGTCAGGTAGCGTTGGGACCGACTATGGAACCTATTTCACCTTCGCCGTCACCTGGCGTGCCGAGCGTAACGCCGGGGGGTCCGTCAATAACACCTTTTCCCACAACGAGTATCGCTCCAATCCCTGGTTTAGTACATTTTTGTCAGAGAGATACTAATTTTCCGAATTCTGCTAACCTGTCATTTGATACCACTGCTGCTGATGGTACGCAATGTACATATTTGAAGGGTGGTTGCGGAATATTTACTGTAGCGATGATATTGTCTACGTATAAGAAAGACAAGTTATATTATCCAGATTATGTTTATAAAAATTATTATGCACCTTCTACAGTACCCGGTGAGCCTACGCCTATACCTATCACTGGTTGCGAAACTACTATCTGGCAAGCCAAGGAGATATTGGATCTATCAGAATTTAATATTACAACAAATCTTATTTTCAATGGTGAACCATCAACGCTTGCAGACATGGATCAAATATATAGATCACAAATGATAAATTACTTAAATAGTGGATCGGGTATTCTAGTAGCCGGGTCAAAAAATGGCAGAAAACATCTCTGGTGGATAATGGGAATATCTCAACAGGGAAATAGTTATATAATGACAGTGATGGACTCTTGGTATGGATGCTTCAAGAACTATCCTTTAACAGAAACTGCAGATAATACTATTATTATTTCATCGGCATTAGCTTTTTCACCATAATAAATATGTTAAACAAAAAATTAGTAATCATAAGTCTGGTAGTATTAATATTAGTTATATTGGTCTTTATGAGTGTAAAGCAGATCAGAGATAGTCAAAAACCTACAATCGTACCTACTCCGAGTAGTGTTTTGCCAACAGGTATCAATCCGCCTCTATTTACACCTCCTCCTGTGATACCTACAGATTATATTCCACCTTTTACAGGTGCTGGGGAAGCAACTATTCCACCATCGGAGCAAAAGAAGATGGAACAAGAAACTAATTTACGTGGACGACTACCTCTAACCACTTCTAATTATTTTCTAGATTATGATTACAAAGAATATAAATTTGTAGTGAAGTTAGCTGATCCTTTTGAACAAAATAAGCAAGAATTTATCAACTGGTTAAAAAGTCAGGGTTATGGAGATATTCCTCAATCAGAATTTGAATACTTACGAAAGTAGATTTGCTTTTGAGGCGGTAGATACCTATAATATGAGGAGATGGAAGAATCTAATAGTAAGATTAAAGTTATTGTCGGTTTAGTTTTGATACTGGCTGTAATTGCTGGTGGTGTCTATTTCTTTGTCATACGCAATAAAAAGTTGGTTACTCCACTTCCCAACGAGTCAACTCTAAGAGTAATATTTATTAGCCCAACAGAGACTCCAGCATCACCTACATCTACGCCTTCGGCAACGCTTCGACCAACAAAAGTGGTGCAACCAACTACCAAGCCCACTGTAACGTCAAAAGTAACTCCTGGGGTTACTATTTCTCCAACTGTTACTACAAGTGCATCTCCTTCGGCTACGCCGAAACCATAATAAATTGACCTAATTAACCTAATTGATCTAATTTCTAAAAAATACCCAATGACTAAATATTAGAAATTGGGATTTGATTAGGTCAATTAGAAATTAGAAATTAGAAATTCTATAATAGTAGCTGTGATGGATTTCTTACTACAAATTGATGCCGGTTTATTTGACTTTATATACTATCTGCCTCATCCACCTCTTCTGAATCATTTTTTCAATTTCTTATCAGGAGTGGGATCTTGGGGACTCATTTGGATCATAATATTAGTTTTACTCATAGCCGTAGATGAGGTGGATGATAAAAGAGATTTATTTACGGTAATTTTATCTTTGATTATCACCATCTTATCTGTAGATATTGTGATCAAAAATATTTTTAGAAGGGCTAGACCTGATGTTTCTATCAGCGAACCGATAGTTTTTTTGGGGAGAGTAAGTTCCTATTCTTTTCCCTCGTCTCATGCTGCTTTTGCATTTGCGGGAGCATATATTTTGTCGCGAAAACATAAAAAAGGGAAAATATTTTATTATTTATTGGCAATGCTTATCGCCTTTTCTAGAATATATCTCGGTAAGCACTTTCCCATAGATGTAGTGGTAGGAAGCGGAGTGGGTATGGTAATAGGATATATTTCAGTTGAATTGTCAAAAAAAATAAAA
>JACQJU010000089.1 GCA_016204905.1 Candidatus Gottesmanbacteria bacterium
TAATAAATTGACCTAATTAACCTAATTGATCTAATTTCTAAAAAATACCCAATGACTAAATATTAGAAATTGGGATTTGATTAGGTCAATTAGAAATTAGTAATTAGAAATTTCTCTATACTCATGCTATACTCCGCCCAATGGATCGGGAAAGACTCACTATTACTCTCAAAAAATCTGTACTAAAACAAGTCGATGATGTCATAGATGGTTCTCATATCAGAAATCGTTCTCATGCCATAGAATACCTCCTTACTCAAAGCCTCTCTCCCAAAGTTTCCCAAGCCGTTATCCTCGCAGGCGGCCCAGGGCTCAAAATGAGACCTTTTACCTATGAGATGCCCAAGAGCCTCTTTCCTGTCTCTGGCAAACCGATATTAGAGCACGCACTAGAATTACTTAGAAAGCACGATATAAGAGACATAATCATTGTCGTTTCCCATCTGGGAGATAAAATACGTGACCACTTGGGTTCTGGCAGAAAATATGGCTTGAAAATCACTTATGTCAAAGAAGAAAAACCTATGGGCACAGGTGGAGCATTAAGGATGACTCAAAAACTCATTGATTCCGAAACATTCGTAGTTCTTCATGGTGACGTACTTATAGATATCAATCTATACGACCTGGTTGCCTTTCACAAAGACCAAGACGCGGTTGCCACTCTCGCTCTTACCTCTGTAGTGGATCCCTCTATCTATGGCAGCGTCAAACTTCATGGAGTAAAAATTGTCGATTTTATCGAAAAACCCAAAAGAGGGAGTATGACTTCTCAACTTATAAACTCTGGCATCTATGTTTTTGAACCGGATATCTTCAAATATATACCATCCCAAGGATCATATCTTCTAGAGGATATTTTCCCCAAACTCGCGAGAGAAAAAAAACTGGCCGGTTTTTCTTTTGAGGGTAAATGGTTTGATATCGGTACTCCCGCCTCCTATGAGAGAGCAATAAAATCATGGCAATCTTAATAAACGGGGTAATTATTTATAAATATTAAACCCAAACAGCGCGTCTACTATCTGGAGTATCCAGTAAGAAGAAAACATGATGATAAATCCGACTACCGCATGCGTTATCTTATTTTTCCCTGCCTCCGCTTTTTTGGGATCTCCCATAGACATAAGATAATCAAATCCCCCCCAAACTAGATAGATAAATAGGGCTATTCCAGCAATAGAAAACAGTATCGGAACCGCTTGATTAATAATGGAAGAAAGATTATTAAATTTATCCATTGGCAGCGGGCCTTTGGCAATAGGCGTACCATTTATTTCCAGTTCTTGAGCTATTTGCATAGTATTATTTTTTCTTTCGTATCTTCAAATACTCATCAACCGCCTCTCTTATAATCTGACTTACGGAAGTGTCTTTCTCTTTCGCCTGGCGTTTTAGCCATAAATACACTTCCTTTTTAAGCCACACAGTTACATTGTGAGTATATCTTACCACAGTGTCTCAATCACTTTTGATTTACGAATCTCTCTATCACGGGTAATTAATATACTATTACTTACTTTTGCTGTTGAAACAATAATACGGTCGTGAATATCAAAGCTACTTTGAATATGATAGCAGGCCGAAAGCACAACCTTATCAAGTGGGACGATAATTATATTTTGCTGGCCTAATTGCTTCAAAAGATCAGGGAAAGAGTATGTTTTTTTTCTCAAACTTACATAGAACGCTTCCAAAAGGACAATAGTTGAAAGAAAGCACACATACTTAGAAGAAAAAATGGCATCAATGACCAACTTTGCATTACTACTAAGACGGCTATCACCGGTTGAGTACCAAACTAGTGCATGCGTATCCAAACTGTATTTAGACTTCATCAAGAATCTTCTCCCATTGATCTGTTATCTCATCGATTTCTTCTTCACTTATATCAGTTCCCCGAAACATGCCGTAAGGAAGCGTCTGCTTTTTACCCGCCTCCTTTACGATGAGTTTACTAACGTAGGCTCCTCTTGATATATCTTTTGCCAATAAATCCATAAGTTTTACCACCCCTTTTGGCAGATAGAGATTGACGCGGATCTTATCATCTATCATATCTTGAGAATTGAAAAGACTAACCAATTGGTTTATCTCTTCAGGTAATCCGTAGCTATTATCGTGCGTATGTTTCATACATCAAATTTTAACACACAAAACTCTCTCTGTCAAGGCTTGGGAGTCGGGGTTGGCCCAAAGCCGGGAACACGAAGTATATCCACTGCCGCTATTCTCATGATAAGTACAGAAAATATAATCAGCAAAAGTCCAGCAACAGAAGAAGTCATGATCTCCCGGCCTTCATTGACCTTCTCCGGGTTACCCATGGATGTAAGGATGAGAAAAGCCCCATAGAGGAAATAGAGGAAAGCTATCGCCCCGGCTATCCCAAATCCCGGCCAATTCAATATGTATCTAGATACTATTCCTTGGACATCGGTAGGTACACACCCTATCGCAGTCCAGATACCTTTATTAGGAGTATTTCTTGTAGGATCCATGCAATCGAGACATTTTTCGCGTGCCTCACTACTATCCGATTGCTCGCAAATAGCCTTTACTTGCGGTGCATTCCTTGTATCTATATCTGGAGCTATTGTAGAATCAGGAGGCGCACGCCTCGCTTGAGGAGTAGGTGTATTAGGAGGCGTCTCGCCTTTTGGATATACTTGGAACGACTTGCTTATTAAGTAGTCATATTTAAATGGAACTGTTACTATCCATTCTCCAACTGCTCCCCAAATACTTATTGCGTGAGCGCCAATTGGGAGTGGTTTGAGTATAAATTTAACAGAATCAGAAAATGCATTGGATGAAAATGGCCAGAACTCTTTATCACCTAAATTCCCTTTTAAAAACAGATAAGTTGAGTTTTTTTCGGAGGTTGATAAATTGACACTATTTGTTTGGCTGCGATTGAGATCTAGGTGGGTTTGATAAAAAGTTCTTATCCAGGCAGCAGTAAAGTTTACATCTTTTATGTTTACTTCCCAGTAAGCCTCTTCATCAGGGAGCGCCGGAACTGTTTTCCATGAATTAACACCCGAAAGATACTGTATCTCTACTGGATTTATAGATATATTAGCTTCTGCTCTATCTATAATTTCATATTTTCCCGGCGTGCAAAACTCCCTATCATTTCCCTCGGTAACAAAAATTTTTATATAATGCCCGCCAAGACCGCCGGAATTACAGAATTGCACGTCTGGAGCAGGAACTAAGAGAGCTTTTACTATATCAGTTGACTTATATATTCCACTATGTATGTTTGAATCGCCACAGGGACTACCCCTACCTGTATCCACTCGAATCTTTATATCACCCAATCTATCAGCCGGTACAATTTTCTTCCATTCGGATTCTGGTATAGCACTTAAATCAAATTGAAATTTAAAATTTTGAACCTCAGA
>JACQJU010000094.1 GCA_016204905.1 Candidatus Gottesmanbacteria bacterium
GAAAAATTTGTTTTCTTTCAGCATGGCGTCTCCTATTCTACATGCCAGAGAAGGTACAAGTCTTATACCCTCACTAGCATGTAGAAATTAGATATCTTGTGCGGATGTTAAAGAGCTTATATGAAAAGAAAAAAGCACAGATGCAGAATATCTGCGATCTTTCTTTTGTCTTGATGCAAAATTATAGAAGAAAAGCCCCACGATATCAAACTATATTAATATTTTAGAATATAGATCGGACCAGCCCACCATCGATCTGGATCGTCGTCCCAGTTATATATCCTGCTTGTTCTGAAGCCAGAAAGGCAACCAGTGCCCCGAACTCTTCTATATTCCCCAGCCTCTGAAGTGGTATATCTTTTACCGCTTCACTATATACTTTTTCTGGCGATACTCCCTGGGCTGATCTTTCATCTATGTTATATAGATGTCTTATTCTATCTGTCAAAAACCTACCGGGACAAACATTGTTGACAGTTATATTAAAAGGGGCAAATTCCCGAGAAAGTGTTTTTGCCATGCCTATGACTGAAGCTCGTATGGCGTTAGATAGTATCAGATTATCCACCGGTTCTTTCACAGACGTACTCACCATATTGATGATTCTTCCACTTCCACTTTTCTTCATCTGAGGGAGAACCAGGCGTATCAGACGTACCGCACTAAGTAGATTTTGTTCAAATGCCTTTTGCCACTGCTCATCTTTTATACTTTCAAATATCCCCGCAGGCGGCCCACCAGCGTTGTTTACCAGTATATTTATTTTTCCATATTCTTTTACCGTGCGTTCTACGATAGTTTCCAGATTTTTGGATTTCCCCACATCTGTAGGTATTGCCAGAATTTTACTTTTTGTTAGTTTTTGGATATCTCTTGCTGTTTTGCTAAGCGTCTTTTCTTCCCTCGCCCCTATGACTACATTAACACCCTCTTGAGCCAGCGCCTTAGCTACTCCTTTACCGAGTCCCTTGCTTGCACCCAATACTATCGCTACTTTATTTGTAAGTCCTAAATTCATTTTCTAAATACCACCTTATGAGACATTGCTTTATTGAAGATTTGCGATAAATAATTGTCTGTCCGCATCGCTTACACTATCCAGAGATTGCAAAAAAGTCTGATAATCTAGTTCTTCAAAAGTTTCCAGTTTCTCGTCTTCGAGGTAAACTCTCTTTTCACCGGGAGTTTCCAACACTATGATACAACCGATTTCCTTATCTTTATAAGCAGGCAATAATCTGTCTACAAATCCTTCGTCTTTAATGTACTTGAATTCCAAAGCCTTGATAGTGACATCCTTATACTGATACTTGCTGATAAGATCCAGGACCTCTGGTCTTTGCAATATCTTTATTTTGCCTTCATTTTCAATCGCCGCAGTCGAATGACAAAACAGCTTGGCTTCCTCTTTATCTATAGGAATATAGCTTTTTCCTTCAGGGGCACCCAATGGCCCGGGAATTTTTTCTAGTCTAGCTTTGATTGGTTTCGAGCAGGTGTAGATGTAGTTTCCGTCAGAATAGCCGGTTATCTCTTTATAGGTTTTCTTATTTCCTATCTTTGTTAGGGACAAAGATAGGATGATTACCAATACCGCAATAATGAGCCATAAAAACCTTCTTCTTTTCATGAGAAGATTATACCACCCAAACAAAATAGCAAAAATAGTCACCAGACCATTTATTTCTTAGCAGATTTAAAGATAAAATTTATAGTTGTAATAACTTCAAATCTTTGATAAAATTAAATAAAAGGATAAATATGAAAAATCTTTCCTATGTCACACTACAAAAAAAATATCCAGGAAAATTAGTGGCAATTTCTGAGAAAGAGGGAAAAGTTTTAGCATCAGCTTTTACTTCTCAGCAACTAGAGAAGGTACTTCGGGAAAAAAAGATAGACCCAACTACATGTCTATTTTTAGGTCCAATTGAGCGATATAATCAGATCAGGGCTTACTAATTAGTGTCTACTAAAATCTATTTTCCTTATCAATTTAGAGTTTTCAAGAATGAAAGGTTGAAGGATCCTATTATTTATCTTTCCATTCAGACCGTATTAGGGAAACGAAAAATAGGTTTTTTGGTGGATTCGGGATCGGATACTACAGTTTTACCACTTGTCCCATACCAATATTGGTTAAATTTTAGGCCAAATCCTAAAGAAAAGACTACTTTGGGTGGAGTTGAAGGAAAAGGCGTTGCCGCTTACCCAGGCAAAATAACTTTACAATTCGACAAAGAGACGACTATTGTGCGCTGTTTTATGTCAGTAGTAACACTTTGCCGCTATTGGGGAGATTAGATCTTTGGGATAAATATAACTGGATGTTTAATAATAGGAAAAATAAAGTTATTTTTGAAAGAATATAATCACATGTAGTGAGCGAAGTCGAACTATGAAAATATTCACCGATGAATTTATCAATTTTCTGAAACGCGACCTTATTTGTTCTTGGAGAGGTCATCATAAGAGCAAATGGGTAGATGTATACTGGGCCCCCGCTCATGCTACCGGTTATCAATCAAGATTTTGTGATATCTGTCGCAAAGAATTAGAAACAAATAGAAAAAGAATTATTCCAACAATCCAAAATAAATAATCTAAAATAAGTCGAGATTTACGAAAAAGTTAGAACCTATTTCCAGAAAATACCTAGCTACCTCTGATATCTTCCTATATC
>JACQJU010000097.1 GCA_016204905.1 Candidatus Gottesmanbacteria bacterium
CCTAATAGAAGAAATTATGAAAGACGAGCTGAATGTTAAAAGTATCGGCAAAAGCAAGGGTACCGTTGTCGAGTTGAAAATCGATCTCGATACAAAAATCACTCCCGCACTAAAAGCGGAAGGAGAAGCCAGAGAGATCATCCGCCAAATTCAGATAAAGAGGAAGGAATTAGGTTGTTCCCTAACTGAAAAAGTTACCGTGAATCTCCCGACATGGCCCCAAGAATACGAAGAAGAAATCAAGAAAAAGACTCTCGCACAAGATCTGATAAAATCAGATACACTTGAAGTAAGTAGGTTATGAAAAGACACTATCTACTAGATCCCACATTTTTGATTCCAATAATAGGATTGTCCTCCCTCAGTCTGAGTATCATAGGAAGCATTAGTCCTCATCTTTTTGTCAATCAACTCATTTTTTTTATGCTCGGAATTGTCCTATATATTTTCACTTCTGAGCTTGACTATCGTATTTATCGTCGGTTATCTCGCCCTTTTTACATAATTTCCCTCTTATTACTTTTGGCGGTTTTTCTTGGTCCGAGTGTCCGGGGTGCAACTCGCTGGATAGATATATTAGGTTTTAGGCTACAATCATCGGAAATATTAAAACCCTTTATCTTTATCGTCTTTGCTCATCTTCTGACTAGCAAAAATGCTGTAAAAATAAAAAATATAGCATTTATTTTTTTACTATTTCTGCCGATTATTTTCCTGATCTTTAGACAACCGGATTTAGGAAACGCCCTAGTTTATTTGGGTGTTTTCATTTTTCTCCTCATCAATTCCCAAATCAATCTCATCTATATAATAGCCTCCTTGTTGATAACTTTATTATTCATTCCCACTATTTGGAACATACTAAAAGATTACCAAAAGGCTAGAATAATTTCTTTTCTCAATCCTCATGCCGATCCTACTGGTACAGGCTATAATGCGCTTCAAGCCATCATCGCTATCGGAGCCGGTGGATTTTGGGGATTAGGGTTGGGTCGAGGAACACAAAGCCATCTACTCTTTTTGCCAGAGCATCACACAGATTTCATCTTTGCCTCACTCGTAGAAGAAATCGGGTTTCTAGGAGGCATCATGGTGCTTATCTTTTATTCTTTACTATTATTTAAAATACTTTATACCTCCTATCGAACTCCCGACCCATTTGCCAAACTCATCTGTATTTCAGTCTTTTCTATGATGCTTATCCAAATATTTGTTAATATCGGTATGAACTTGGGCATTCTACCTATTACCGGAATTACACTACCATTAGTTTCATACGGAGGTAGCTCTATACTAAGTATTTTTATCTCTTTGGGTTTAGTCCAATCAGTCGCCGCCAGTCAGAGGAAGCACTTGTGAGCTCTATTCATTACTGATATAATAAACGTTTATTATGTACGTAATCTTAGAATCAGGCGGAAAACAATACAAAGCCTCTGTAGGCGATTCCCTCCTGTTAGAAAAAATAGATAAGAAAGTTGGGGACAGCATACTTTTTGAGAAAATCTTATTATTGGTAAATGACGATACCCTCATCCTAGGCACTCCTTATATTGAAAATATAAAAGTCACAGGCAAAATCCTCTCTCAAACCAAAGGAGAGAAAATAAGAGTTTCCAAATACAAGGCCAAAGTCCGTTACAGAAGAACTACAGGACATAGGCAACTACTGACCAATGTCAGTATCGATAAAATCCACTTACCAAAAACTCCAAAACATAAATAAGCTTGACAATCGTGAAAAAGTGCTGTAATATTTTTCACAAGCATATTTTATGTTCTAATTAACTAAGTAACTAATTGTCTGACTAACTAATATGGCTCATACCAAAACAGGTGCTACAACTAAAGGTAATCGAGATTCCACCTCCAAACGATTGGGAGTCAAAGTCTATGGTGGAGCTAGCGTGATAGCCGGCAATATTATCATCCGCCAAAAAGGTACCAAATTTCATCCCGGAATTGGAGTAGGGATGGGTAAAGATTTTACTCTCTTTGCTAAAAAAGACGGCAAAGTCGAATTCAAAAAAAGGCAAGACAATCAATTTGTCAATGTAATCTAACTATGAACCAAACAGTACCCTCGATGCAGATTTTGGAACTCGATATTGACGCACTCCAACCCAATCCTCTTCAAGTTAGAAATCTTATCAAATCAGAATCCCTAGTAGATCTAGTAGAATCCATCAAAGAACATGGCATACTAGAACCTCTTGTAGTTGCCAAGACTCCAGCAGGCTATCAACTGGTAGCAGGAGAAAGACGCTGGAGAGCCTCCAAAATAGTGGGCTTGAAAAAAGTACCCGTAATAGTAAAAGAAACAACTGCCAGGGGGATGTTAGAGATGGCTTTGGTCGAAAATGTCCAAAGAGAAGATCTAAATCCCATAGAAAGGGCCCAAGGTTTCTCCAGATTGATGGATGAATTTAGTCTAGGAGTATCTGATATCTCCAGACGTATTGGAAAAAGTCCAGCCTATGTCTCCAATACTCTGAGACTACTCACTCTTCCTGATGCCATAAAAGACGGCATCATCTCAGGTGATGTTTCCGAAGGACACGCCAGAGCCATAGCCGGTCTCGGCGATACCAAACTCATGGTAGATGCCTACAAAACTATCCTGGCAGAAGGAGCATCAGTCAGACGTGCCGAAGAGTTATCCCGCCAGATAAAAACTAAAATCAATAAAGGACCTCGCACTCAAGTCGATAAAATCTTTAACAGCGAGATGGAAGATCTGGCAGAAAACTTGGGTAAAAAAATCGGCGCTGATGTCGATATCACCCAGTCCCAAGTCAGAGCCACCATCAAAATCATCATCAAAGGCAACGTCATGCCTACCTCAGAAAAGATAAGAGATATCTACGCCAAACTTATCAATTAAACTTTGGCTTTAATAAGTATAATTCACGTGTTCGATGACTCCAAAATAGGGTATAGGCCAGTACCTGATAAGAGCTTTTCCTATGATAGATTTCTTGGATATCGGTCCAAATTCTCGTGAGTCTGCAGAGTGACCGCGATTATCTCCCATCACAAAATAGCGATCGTCGGATACGCTGATTTCTTTGCCTTCTGTAAGAAATCCAGATCCGAGAATAACAGTTTTATCTATAATATAGGGTTCTGTCAATATCTTCCCATTTAAATATACAGAATCGTCTCGTACCATGAGAGTGTCCCCTGGTAACCCGATGATTCTCTTTATATAATCTATATCCGGATTTGTCGGAGATTTAAATATGATCACCTCACCTCTCTCGGGGCTTTTAAATCTATAAGAGATCTTATCGGTAAGTATATATTCTCCATCATGGAAATTAGGTTCCATAGAGCCACCTTTGACTTCATGTGGTTGGAATAAAAATAGATAGACGACTACAAAAATAGACAGAGCAACAACTATCGTCTCCAAAAAATCCAAAAAAAAAGCAACAACTTTGCGAAGCAAACCCTGCATAATTTATAAGTGTACGTGATATAATATTAAAATTCAATATGGACCCATAGCTCAGCGGTAGAG
>JACQJU010000101.1 GCA_016204905.1 Candidatus Gottesmanbacteria bacterium
GAAATTTGGCCAGATGCACCCCTTTTCACCTCAGTCTATAACCCGCAAAAAGCCCAGTGGGCCAAAGTATTTCCTAAAATTTATTACTCTTTCTTACAAAAATTTCCCTTTGCTTCTAATCACCATGAGTTTTACCCTTTCCTGATGCCTCTGGCATTCGAATCTTTTGATTTTGACCAATTTGATGTCGTTATCTCGCTTACATCTGAGGCCGCCAAAGGTATTTTGACCAAGCCCAAAACGCTCCATATTTGCTATTGTCTCACCCCCACCCGTTACCTCTGGAGTGGCGCTTCACATTACAGAAGATCAGCTTATTTTGGTCTAGCTACTCCCTTTTTGAAATTTCTTTACCCTTTCATAACTACTAAATTGCGCCTCTGGGATCAAATCGCCTCAAATAGGCCTGATTACTTTATCTCTATCTCCCAAAACGTAGCATCATGAGTAAAAAAATATTATCAAAAAGATTCAACCATCATTTATCCTCCAGTGGATACAAATCTATTCAAAGGCGCAAAATATAGCAATAAAGCCGACTATTTCCTCATAGTTTCTAGGCTCGTATCCTATAAGGGAATTAATCTAGCAATTGAAGCCTTTAATACCCTTGGTTGGCCTCTTATAATCATTGGATCAGGAAGAGAAAAAAAAGATCTGCAAAACATTGCCAAATCCAACATCACCTTTATTACCCCTCATTTGACAGATAGCGATCTTTTGACTTACTATCAAAATTGTCGCGCACTTATCTTTCCCGGGTCAGAAGATTTAGGTTTGACACCCATTGAGGCACAAGCAGTCGGCAAACCCGTGATCGCACTACGAAGCGGAGGAACTTTGGAAACCATAAAAGAAGGAATTTCCGGAGAATTTTTTGATCATCCAAATATTGAGTCACTTATACAAACCCTCCGCCTATTTGATAAAAAAGATTATAATAGTATTAATATAAGAAAAGGCGTTTTAAAGTTTGATAAAGAAATTTTCAAAAAAGCTTTTAAAAATATAGTCTATACTCAATTAGCCAAATTAGACTAATCTAACTATATGAAAGCCATAATATTTGCCGGAGGCGTAGGAACCAGACTTTGGCCTTTGTCACGGAAAAAATCACCCAAACAGTTCGAAAAAGTTATCGGTGATAAATCCACCTTAGAATTAGCCACAGAGCGATTATTGCCTGATATAAACTGGCCAGATATCTATATCGCCACAGGCCAAAGGTATTCATCTCTAGTACAAAAACAGCTCCCCAAACTACCACCAGAAAACATAATCGGTGAACCAGAGATGAAAGATGTTGGCCCAGCTGTAGGCCTAGTAACCGCTCTTTTAGTCAAAAAGTTCCCCAAAGAACCAATAGTTATCCTCTGGTGCGATCATATAGTCAAAAAAGAAGAATTATTCCGTAAAATATTAAAAACAGCTGAAAAGATCATCAAGAATCGCCTTTCTAAATTAGTTTTTATTACCCAAAAAGCCCGATTTGCCAGTCAAAATTTGGGCTGGATCGAATATGGCCAGCAAATTAAAGAAATTGACAACTGCAAAATATATTCATACCAATCGCTCTATTACCGCCCAAATTTGGAAACGGCCGAAAAATTTCTCAAAAGTGGCCATCATGCCTGGAATGTAGGCTATTTTGTTACTACCCCGGAATATCTTTGGGAACAATATAAAAGATTCCAACCTACTCTTTTTTCAGGACTTCTAAAGATACAAAGAGATCATGGTACCAAAGATTATCAAAAAACTTTGCAAAGCATTTATAGCGCATTTGAAAAAATATCCTTTGACGATGCTATTCTTACTAAAATGGAAACAAAAGATGCTCTAGTCATACCTGAAAATCTAGAATGGAGCGACGTAGGCGCTTGGGAGGCTCTAAAAGAAGCACTCCAAACCTCGCCAGAACAAAATATTGCCCAAGGTAAAGTCCTTCTCACCGGTTCCCGAGACTCTCTGATATATAATTATACCGATGCTATGATTGTAGCCTTGGATCTCGATGGATTGCTAGTAGTCAATACACACGATGTACTCATGATTTGCCACAAAAACTCAGTGCCCAAAATCAAAAAAATTGTTGAGAGCCTTTCTGGTTCGGAAAATGACCACTTAACCTAAATTATGTCTATGACAAAAGGTGATTCCTATGACTCTACATTAAAAAGATTTTTGGATGTTATAGGGTCCATAGTATTACTCATCATATTTTTTCCAATCTGTTTGGCTGTGGCTATCACTATCAAGCTAGATTCCCCAGGACCAGTCTTTGCCGATACCCCAGAGAGGGTAGGTAAAAATGGTAAATTATTTAAAATGTTAAAATTTCGTTCCATGATAATAAATGCTCATGATATGTTGAGAGTTGATCCTGGTTTTAAGACATTATATGAACAATACAAAAGGAATAGTTATAAATTAAAAGAAGATCCCAGGGTTACCAAGGCAGGCAAATTTATACGTAAACATTCATTGGATGAAATACCCCAACTCATCAACATTCTAAAAGGAGATATGAGTTTGGTTGGTCCCAGAGCCTATTATCCGGATGAACTTACGGATCAACAAATAAAATATCCCCATACCAAATCTTTAGTCAAAAAAGTACTTTCTATAAAACCAGGTATTACTGGCTATTGGCAAGTATCAGGTAGAAGTGAGGTAAATTTTGATAAAAGAATAGCCATGGATGCTGCATATGTTGCCAAAAGATCATTGCTTTATGACTTAAAAATACTCCTGATTACTCCTTGGGCGATGATTACTGGAAAGGGCGCTGTCTAAAGTTGCAATTTAAAAGACGATCGGTATACAATTGAATAATTACTTATGACCGACGGATTCGCTAAGATAAATCTTGAAGAAAATACCAAAAAACCCGTGGTTGTGGAAAAAAAGATGAAATTACCCAAAAAATATCTCAAACTGATTGCTATTTTACTTGTTATTTTTGGTGGATTTCTCATCGTAACACTTATTTTGGCAAGAGACTTTTATAACTCTCTGAAAGTAACTATATCAGATGGCAAAAATGTATCTGCTGCTGTAAAATCCCAAAATATAGAAGAAGCCGAAAAAGGACTAAAAAAGCTGCAAGTAGACCTTGTTCAAAATCAAGAGAAATATAATCGCCTTGCTTATTTTAAATTTATTCCCTTAGCTAATCTTTATTATGAAGATGGTGCCAGGGTCTTAAGAGCTGGTAGCAATGGTATTGATGCTGGCCTTATAGCCATAGAATCACTCCTTCCGTACTCTGATCTTCTCGGTCTCAAAGGCAAAGGAACATTCGTCGGTGGTTCTGCAGATGAGCGTATCCAAACAGCCGTAAAAACTTTCGATAAAGTGACACCAAGACTGAAAGATATTAGTTCTAAAATTGAGCTGATCCAAAAAGATCTCGATGATATCGACCCCAACCGTTATCCCCAAAAAGTAGGCAAAACAGTCATTCGGAGTCGGCTTATATCCACTAGAAATATTTTCGATGAAACCGCCAATCTCTTTATAAATGCACGTCCTTTATTGGAAGAACTACCAAAAGTTTTGGGAGAACCCGATGAGAAACGCTACCTCATAATTTTCCAAAACGACGCAGAAAGGCGAGCAACAGGTGGATTTATAACAGCCTACGCCGTCTTTAAAATTAAGGGCGGAAAATTGATCGTAGAAAGATCAGACGATATTTACAAGCTAGACGAATCTAAATCAAAAAAATTTCCCGCTCCTCCAGAAATCCTTACCTATCATAAAAACGTCTTTACACTTGAACTAAGAGATAGCAATCTTTCCCCGGATTTTATAAAGTCAATGAAAAAATTCGAGGAAATATTATCCACAGTTAATGGATTTCCCAAATATGACGGTATTATCGCTATTGATACTCATGTTCTAGTCGAGTCTATGAAAATATTAGGATCTATTCCTGCTTACGGTACCAATTTCACGGCAGAAAATGATAAAAGGTGTGATTGCCCCAATGTTGTCTATGAACTCGAGCTTTATGCTGATAAACCAGCTGCCTATGTAAAGGGCTCACGTAAAGATATTATAGGCGTTTTACTCTACCAGATTATGCAAAAAGCCTTAGGAATATCTCCTTCTCAATATTGGGGTCGATTATTTCAGATGGCTATTTCTGAAATGGAGCAAAAACATATATTATTCTATCTCCATGATCCCAAATCACAAGGAGGTCTCGAAGCTCTCAACTTTTCCGGGAAAATTAAAGATATCGAAGGTAATTATCTCCATATAAACAATGTCAACTTTGCCGGCGCCAAGTCCAATCTCTTTGTGGAAGAATTTGTCAAATACGACCTTTCGAGAGATAAAGATGGTTTAGGTACAGTGACGCTAACTCTAGATTACAAAAATCCAGCTCCCCCCTCCGATTGTGGTCTCGAATCAGGAGGCTTATGTCTCAATGGACTTCTCAGAAACTGGATCAGAGTCTATGTACCCAAAGGATCTAAACTTCTTGATTTTAAAGGCTCCGAAAAGGATGTCAAGACCTATGAGGATTTAGGCAAAACAGTTTTTGAGGGTTTCTTCACCGTTAAACCTCAGGGTGCATCTCAAGCCATAGTCCGTTACAAATTGCCCACAAAAATTGAAAAAGGAAAAAATGATATACTGCTTATCCAAAAACAACCTGGTACTGATGATAATGAATATGAAATCCTAATAAATGGCAAAAGTGTCGAAAAATTTCCCCTTATCAAAGATCACGAGGTGAAAATTAAGATCTAAGTGTTATCCTCATATAAAACAGAAGGTATAGTCATCAAGAGATCCAATTTCTCTGAAGTGGATAAAATAATAACTATTTTTACCAGAAATCATGGCAAACTAAAAATACTCGCCAAAGGAGTCAGAAAGATCAAAAGCAGACGCGCTCCCCATATAGAACTTTTTAATTATGTCAGGGTGTTTCTTCATCATGGAAGAAATTTTGATATCCTTACTGAAGCCGAAAGTATCGAAACCTATGGCTTTATGAAAAAAAACCTCAAGAAAATTACTACCGCTTATTATCTTTCCGAATTAGTAGATGATCTTTGCCCAGAAGGTCAAGAACATAATAATATTTTATTCCATCTAAGAGAAGAATTTCGCCATCTAAATAGCCAAAATTTTACTGCCCTGCAAAAAACTATCGACGATTTTAGTCTGATGATAATAACAGAATTGGGTTTTTTACCTAAGAATCAAATACTCATAGGCCAAGATTTGCGCCTATTTATAGAACAAATAATTGAAAAACGATTAAAAACCAACCAATTATTGACTAGGATTCAACAAAAGTAGTATAGTTTGATCTAAATATGGATTTGATGGAAAAAATTGTCTCACTAGCCAAAAGAAGAGGATTTGTCTATCCCAGTAGTGAAATATATGGCGGCTTCTCTGGCTTCTGGGATTTTGGACCATTAGGTGTTGAATTAAAAAATAATCTCAAATCAATATGGTGGGAAGAATTTGTGCAGTCCCATGATGAAATTTTTGGATTGGATAGTTCCATCATTATGAACCCTAAAATATGGGAAGCATCAGGACATACAGGAAGCGGTTTTACAGATCCCTTAAGAGAATGTAAGAATTGCCATCACCGGTTTCGTTCTGATGATTTAAAAACCTTAGCCTGTCCCGATTGTGGGGGCCAGTTAACTGAAGAAAAGAAGTTCAATATATTAGTCAAAACATATATAGGACCAGTAGAAGATAAATCTGCCTTAGCCTATTTACGCGGAGAAACAGCTCAGGCGATTTTTGTAAATTTTAATAATATAATTGATAGCTTTCATCCCCAAATACCATTTGGAATAGCTCAAATAGGAAAAGCCTTTAGAAACGAGATTACTCCTGGTAATTTTTTCTTCCGTTCACGTGAATTTGAACAAATGGAATTAGAGTATTTCATCGAACCTATTGAAGATGAAAAGATGTTTAAATATTGGAGATCATATTGTCTAGGTTTTTTACATGGCTTAGGACTCAATCCGGACAATTTACGCTTTTACGATCACCCCAAAGAAAAACTCTCCCATTATTCCAAAGGTACCACTGATATAGAGTATCATTTTCCCTTCGGTTGGTCAGAATTATGGGGTATAGCCCGAAGAGGAAATTATGATTTATCCAAGCACACTAAATATTCTGGTAAAAAACTTATCTATAAAAATCCCACAACTAACCAAGAGATTGTGCCCTATGTTATAGAACCATCGGTTGGTGTAGACAGGCTTATTCTGGCAATACTGATTGATGCATTTTTTGAGGAAGAAAAAAGAGTTGTGCTTAGGCTTTCTCCCAAACTTGCTCCCTTTAAAGTAGCTGTTTTTCCATTGGTTTCAAATAAAGAAGAATTAGTGGAAAAAGCGAGGATTGTTTATCAAGATTTAAGAAAAAACCTGATGGTGGCCTGGGATGACAGAGGAAACATTGGCAAGCGCTATTTTGCCCAAGATGAAATCGGCACTCCCTGGTGCGTGACTATTGACTACGATACACTAAAAGATGATACTGTTACTATCCGGGATAGAGATACTACTAAACAGATAAGAGAAAAAGTATCAAGTTTAAATAGTTATTTTCAAAAAAAACTGGAGGATTAACTTGCCCAAACTAAAAAAATTTCACTTTATAATTATAGGCGTTGTTTTAACACTTCTTGTCATCGGATTTCTGACATTCAAAAATCTCAATTCATCAGAGGTTAACGAAACCGACGATCTTGCCACCCCTACAGAAGCCTTACCCACCATAGATTCTAGCGTAGTTGTCGATCTAGATTTTACTGCTAATAAAAAATCCATGATTTTAACTATTTCCAATATTCCCGAGGGCACAGAAACGATTGACTACGAGATTTCTTATCTTACAGGCGAAGGCCTTCCCAAAGGTAATATCGGCAGTCTAAAAGTTGAAGGAAAGAGTGAAGTCAAGAGAAGTGGAGAAGAGCTCACGCTTGGTACATGCTCGAGAGGTAAATGTGTCTATTATGAAGGTGTCACCAAAGTAAGTTTATCTCTCAAATTCAAAAAATCCGATGGCTCCGCCGCCATCTTCCAAAAAGACTACGATCTCTAGTCTCCACAAAAAATCCCACATGCTAAGAAAACGACCATAACGGTCAATCCTCCTAGCAGAGGTGGGTTCTTGCTACGATGATCTTGCGGAAGATTTAGCGGTTTCTGCCGAGTACCTCAACGAGCCCAACGTCGTGAACTCTGTAATAGCAGTTCTTGCTAACGACAAAGATGTCGTAGTAGGTACCCTCGATATGTACTGCACCGAAGTTATCGGGAGAAACCAACGTACCGCTAGATCTAAGCCATTCGATGAGCTTAGTTTCTGCTTCTCCTGACGAATGTACACGATTTGGCGTTTGGACTTCACCCACTTGGCGATTATGTCCAACCCAGTAGAGTTTTTGTTCATCTCCGCCAGGCGGTATCAGTGCAAACAGCCAGCTTGTGTGCTCGGCATCTTCTGTGACGGCGTCCAGATGAAGCTTTTGTCCTTTGGGGACGTTCAGGTACTTCCGCAGATACTCTCTTGCGGTTTGAGCGTTCATTTTTTCTCACCTCCTTTCCTCTTGGATTTTTTGGAGAGGGCGTTTTGGGTTTATTTCAGACGAGACTGATTTTTTCTTCGCTGTTCCAAATCATTATCAATGGGTCGCTTCACTCGCAGGTACCAGGTACCGTAACCGAACAGCGTTGTTGCTCCGAATAGAAGCATTGACAAATACCATGATGATGTCAACGACAACGGAGCAATAAGCGCTACGCCATTGATAATCGGTATTGCTACAAGTTGCCATAGGCCGAATTGGAAGTCAAACGCCGCGATGATGGGCTCGAGAAGATCGCTTTCGACGATCTGAGTTAGTCGCCCAAAGAACGCATTGACCGGCCAGTCAGTCTGGAACAGCTTGTTTACCATCAAGAAGATGGTTACTGTCCAGATTGTGATTGCAAGTATCGAACCTGACTGGGCGATAAAATAGCTCACGCCGACTATCAAAAGACGAGCTATTCGTTGGAATGTTATATCGCTCATTGAATCCTCCTGTTTTTTCATTGCCGCCCTCTCCAAAAGGGAGTTGACTTATATTGGGATTTTAAGTCAACAGCGAAATCTAGAGAAAGACGAGTTTATTGACAAAATGACGCACGTGCGGATTTTTGTCAATTCTCCTCTACCCGTAGACTTCGCTTGGGCTAAGTTATCTTTTTTCCGCAAAATATTAAAGTGCAAGATTAATAAACTATAAGCTACAAAATAAACGCAGCATTAGAGCGCCTTTTTATCAACTTACTTCGTGAATTTTAACCGAGAGAGAGAGGCTTTGTCAACTATAGGTTCTTCAGACCCTTTGCCAATCTATACCTTGTTTTCGCACGTGCGTAAATTAGGTATAGAACTATAACTTTCTAATTTATTAATTCATTATTACTTTCACCCTACTGCTAGTGTTTCACAGTTTTCACGGACACCTTGACATTATCTTATTTTAGTATCACAATGGAAGAAAGTGGTGAAAAGTTGCTAAATGAGGAGGGGCTAAATAGCGGGATATGTTCTTAGGAACTTACGAACATAATTTACTTGATAAAGATAGAATTTCGCTTCCGGCTAAACTACGAAGTGTTTTAGAGGGTCAAAGAATAATTCTTCGTGTGGGACTTGAGCCTTGTATTGTGGGATTTAAAGAGTCGGATTGGATGGAAAATACAAAAGGAGAATTAAGTAAACCATTTTTTTTGGACAAAAAGGGAAGAGATGAGCGGAGGAAAATATTTGCGAACGCTGAATATGCTGAGTTGGATAGTCAAGGGCGCTTTGTTCTACCTAAAGCAATGCTCTTACATGCCGGTATTAGAGAAAAAGCAAGCATCATAGGAGCAGGAGATCATTTTGAGATATGGGAGACAAAAATTTGGCGAGACTATTATAAAAAAGTGAGAAAATGATTTCGGTTTTCACTGCCTATGATCCGAAATCAAGACGCCTTTCATACTAGTGTACTTTTGCAAAAAGCAGTTGATGGGCTGAATGTCAAACCCGGCCGCAAATACATCGATGCCACACTTGGAGGAGGAGGACATACAGAAGAGATTTTGAAACGTGGTGGAATAGTGCTGGGAATAGATATAGATCAGGATGCAGTTGACTATGTTAGAGAAAAGTTCAAAGTTCAAAGCTCCCTGCCTCGCCGGCAGGCAGGAAAGTTCAAAGTTAATAAGGATTTATTTATAGCACAAGGTAATTTTGCAGATTTAAAAAATATTGCCAAAAAGTATAATTTTGACCTTGTCGCCGGCATACTTTTTGACCTGGGGATGTCTTCATATCAGATTGATAAATCAACTCGTGGTTTTTCATTCTTGAGGGACGAATCACTAGATATGAGGATGGATAAATCCGAAGATATTACAGCCGAATACATAATCAATCATAAACCAAAGGAATATTTATATGAAATATTTACAAAATTTTCTGAAGAACTCGATTCTGGGAGCATTGCTGAGGCTATTGTTAGCGCCCGTGCCCTAAAACCTATTAAAACGACTCAAGATTTAGTACGCATAATAATGAGTGCTAAAAAACGCGTTGGACAACAACACGAAGCAACAAAAGTATTCCAGGCACTACGAATCGCAGTCAATGATGAATTGGAAAACCTATTACAAGGTCTAGAGGATGCTTATCAGTTATTGCAGGAGGGTGGCAGATTGGTAGTAATCAGTTTTCATTCACTAGAGGATAGGAGAGTAAAATTACAAGGTAGGGAAAAAGGTTGGCATTTAATAACCAAAAAACCGATTATCGCAGATTATCAAGAAATTCTCAAAAATCCCAGATCAAGAAGCGCAAAAATGCGAATTTTTGAGAAAGTATAATGAAGAAAAAAATTACCTTTAGGCCAATATTGATATTATTTTATTTATCTCTAGCTATTGTTCAGGTCTATATACTAAATAGCATCTCCACCTATGGGGGTAAATTAAATGATATCGACAATGAAATCCGCTTAGTTGAAGACAATAATGATATATTAGCCGAAAATATTGCCTCAGCTTCTTCTGTAACCACTCTCTATAACAAAGCTAAAATGCTGGGATTTGTTACCAACCCACCCGTTTTATCACTTGATCCATTACCGGTAGCACTCTCAAGTCTTCCTTCTAATTAAATGGAATTGAGGCTGAAATTTCTTTTCATTTTTTTTGTTCTAGTTTTTATTATCATTACAGGCAGGTTATTTTATTGGCAAATTATTTTATCCGATAGATTAGAAGGAGAGGCAGATACTCAAAGGACTAAGCTTTTCCAAATTCCTGCCAAGCGTGGCACCATCATGGCACAAGATGGGAGCCTGCTTGTAGCCAATCAAAGAGCTTACCTAGTCTACGCCGAGCCCAGAAAAATTAAAAATATGACCAATACCCAAGATTTATTAGCCGATATTTTAGATTTAGATGCTGCTTCAATATCTGGAAAATTTAGAAACGAATCACTAGCCTGGATACCCATAGCCCACAAAGTTGAAGAAGAAAAAAAACAAATGCTTCAAACCAAAAATCTGCCAGGGATAGGTTTCGAGGAAGAAGGTTTACGCTATTATCCCGAGAGCTCTATGGCTGCTCATATTCTAGGTTTTGTTGGCAAAGACGCCAAAGGTGATGATAAGGGCTATTTTGGCATAGAGGGTTTTTATGACAGACAATTAAAAGGAAGGACTGGCAGTATGCGTCAGGAAACCGATGCTAGAGGATTACCCATACTGATAGGAAAGCAAACAAGAATCGAGCCAGAAAATGGTAGAGATTTAATTTTACATATCGATAAAAGTGTCCAGTTTATTATAGAAAAAAAACTAGAAGAAGCCATAAATAAATATGGCGCCAAAGGAGGTTGGGTGGTAGTGATGGAACCCAAAACGGGAAGCATTTTAGGTATGGCTTCATCACCTGCTTATGAACCCAAAAAATATGGCACCTATGACAATTCTCTCTATAAAAATCCAATTGTTGCCGAAAGCTATGAACCTGGATCGACATTCAAAGTTTTGGTTATGGGAGCTGCCTTAAAAGAGAAGAAAGTTAAACCCTCTCAAGAATTTATTGAAGAAGGCCCGATCGAAATAGGCGGCTATCAAATCAGGACTTGGAACAATCAATATAGTGGCAAAATTACAGCAACGGGTATTTTGGAAAAATCTTCCAATGTCGGGATGGTTATGATCGGTAAATTACTCGGAAAAGACAAACTTATACAGTATATAAAAAAATTTGGTATCGACAGAACAACAGGAATCGATTTAGAAGAAGAAGTATCAGCCGACCTAAGACCGGAAAACAGCTGGTATGATATCGATTATGCTACAGCTAGCTTTGGACAAGGTATAGCAGTCACCGCTATTCAAATGATCAGAGCTGTTTCTGCTATTGCCAATGATGGTATTCTCGTAGAACCACATATGGTAAAAACAATTGTTAATCCCGATGGAAGAAAGATTGACATTAGACCCAAAATTATTGATCAAGTAATATCCAAAGAAGCAGCACACGTCTTATCAGAAATGATGGTCCAAGCAGTCGACCATGGGGAAGCTAGATATTCCAAGCCCAAAGGTTACAAAATAGCCGGCAAGACTGGAACGGCCCAAATACCTATTGCTGGGCACTATGATGCTACCAAAACAATAGCTTCCTTTGTAGGCTTTGCTCCGGTTCCCAATCCCCAATTTGTTATGCTAACAACACTCAAGGAACCCACTTCTTCACCTTGGGGATCAGAAACAGCCGCCCCTCTCTTTTTTTCTATCGCTAGAGAACTTTTTAGCTATTACGGTATTAGACCTTCACAATAAGTATTGTGATATAATAATACGGCCCTAAATTATGCTCCAAACCATCAAAAATTGGGTACATTCCTGGCAATCTATAATCGCTAATTTAAGATACGGTTATCCTTCTAGATCCATGACAGTTATTGGTATCACCGGAACCGATGGTAAGACCACGACCACAGAACTGGTCTATCATATTCTCAAAACTGCCGGCAAAAAAGTCAGCATGATTTCTACCGTCAGAGCAGTTATCAATGGAAAAGAATACGATACTGGTTTTCATATAACTACGCCAAATAGTTCTATCCTCCAAAGATTTTTTTCTTTAGCCAAAAAAGGTCATACCGAATATATGGTTTTAGAAGTTACTTCCCATGCTCTAGATCAGCAGAGAGTCAGAGGTATAAAATTTGATATCGGCGTAATAACCAATGTTTCACATGAGCACCTAGATTATCATAAGAGTTTTAAGAACTATCTATATACCAAAGCAAAACTAGTTACCAGGGCAAAAAATGCCATTCTCAATGTCGATGATACTAATTTTACCTTCCTCTCAGAAAAAGCCCAAGGAAAAATATATACTTTTGGTATAGAAAAAAGCGCCGAAACCTGTCCCCAAAATACCAACTATGAATCAACTCTCATAGGGAAGTTCAATCAATATAATATATTAGCATCAGTTGCAGTTGCAAGAATCCTCAAAATCGATGATAGTACTATTCGCACCGCTCTAAAAACATTTCCCGGCGTCAAAGGACGCCTGGAAGAAATAAAAAACAATAAAGAATTTCGTATTTTTATCGACTTTGCCCATAAAATAAATGCCCTCGAAAATGCTCTCAAAACAGTTCGTCTACTTACAGACAAAAGAGTAATTGTTGTTTTTGGATCTGCAGGTTTACGCGATCATTTGAAACGTCCTATTATGGGTAAAGTCGCTGGTAAAATTGCTAACTTCACCATACTTACAGCTGAAGATCCCCGTACGGAAGATGTCCGAGATATCATAGGTCAAATTGCCTCAGGCTGCATCATACAAGGAGCCAAAGAAGTGAAAAAAAAATTTGATCTCAAAAATCTCCAATATCCAGGCCATTATTTCTGGCGGATACCCGATCGCCAAGAAGCTATCAATTTTGCCATCAAAAATTTAGCCAAATCTGGAGATATAGTCTTAGTGACCGGAAAAGGTCATGAAAAATCCATGTGCTATGGTACCACTGAGTACCCTTGGGATGAAGAATCAGCCATCCGCAAAGCTCTAGATGATAAAATCAAGCAATCTAAATCAATTTAAAGGCTTATTTCATGGCTTTTCCACGATCAGTGATGGAAATTTTAAGACCTTGGAACAAAAAGCAGTTACTTCTTTGGGTTTTGCTAATAAAAGTTTAATATTGGCAGAGCAGGTTCACGGTAATAAAATAGGAATTGTATCCAATAATGTCAGTGAAACATTAAAAGATGTCGACGGCCTGGTAACAAAGATTAAAGGATTAATTTTAGGTATCAAAGCTGCCGATTGTCTACCGATAATTTTATATGAACCGATGAGTGAAATTATTGGCATAGCACATGCAGGCTGGAGAGGTACATTGGTCAATATTTCTCAGAATATAGTTATATCTATGGAACAACTTGGCGCTAACAGAAAAAATATCATAGCAGTTTTAGGACCCCACATCAGGGATTGTTGCTATATCATTGACGAACAAAGAAAAAATCTTTTTGAACAAAGATTAGCCTCGCAAGGGCTGCCCTTGCGAGGCTATTTGACTTCTAAGAATAATAAATTCTATTTAAGTTTAGCCAAAATTAATATTGACCAATTAAAACGTGTGGGATTAAAAAAAACTAATATAGAGGAAATCCGCCTTTGTACTTATCACAGGCCGGAATTATTTTTTTCCTTTCGCAGGCAAGCAAAAGAGTCTGGTAGAATGTTAAACTTCTTATGTCTTTTGACCTAAAAAAAATAAAAAAAGCCTATTTTGTGGGGATAAAAGGAGTAGGTATGACTGCGCTAGCTCTTTATCTCAATGACTTAGGTATCGAGGTCTTAGGATCGGATGTCAGCGAAGAATTTCAAACAGATAGTCTTTTAAGTGCAAGAAATATCCCAATGCTGAAAGGTTTCAATCCAGCAAACCTACCCCCAAAGTTAGATTTAGTCGTTGTTACTGGTGCTCATGGAGGAGCTACCAATGTGGAAGCAAAAGAGGCAGTAAATAGGGGTATTCTTACATTTATGCACGGCCAAGCATTAGGTGAAGTGATGAAAAATTATATAGGAATATCCATCGCCGGCAGCCACGGGAAAACAACAACAGCAGCAATAATAGCTACCATACTTTCTCATTCTCACACTTCACCATCATATGTTATTGGCGCAGCTGGAATTACCCCACTAGGAAGTCCCGGTAGGAGCGGCGCTGGTAGATACTTCATAGCGGAGGCAGATGAATATGCCACTTGCCCACTCACCATCCCCACACCTCGTTTTCTTTGGCAACGTCCCAAAGTTCTTGTGATAACCAATATTGAGTTTGATCATCCGGATGTCTACAAAGATGAGGAAGCGCTTATTGAAGCATTTTTAAAATTTACTTCCAAAGTCTCCAAAGATGGCCTTATTGTTTTGGGTATAGACAATCAAAATGTTCAGAAATTATCCGCGCAATTAGATAGAGATAGATATGTGACCTATGGCTTCTCGCCTCTTTCCGACTACCGCATACAAACGATCAGCCAGATAAATGGAAGTATTATATTTACAGTTGTCTATCGAAATCTGACCATCGCTAAATTCACACTCTCTATACCAGGAGCTCATAATGTTCTCAACGCTACAGCCGCATTTATAGTCAGTCAGTTTTTGGGAATTAATCATGCCAATATACGCGATGCCCTGCCTACCTATAAAGGTACAAAAAGAAGATTTGAAAAAATCGCCCAAATCGGCGATACCCAACTTTTTGATGATTATGCCCACCATCCTACCGAAATACATGCCACAATAAAAGCCGCTAAAGAGTGGTTCCCAGGAAGAAAAATTGTTGTTATTTTCCAACCACACACTTATAGTCGAACCAAGGCACTTTTTCGCGATTTTGTGAGAGTATTCCTTTCACTGCCAGCAACTGTTATATTAACTGATATTTTTCCCTCAGCCAGGGAAAAAATTGATCAGACAACGAGCTCAAAGAAGATTTACGAAGAAGTTATACCTTACAAGAAAGACATCTTTTACCTACCCAAACTAGAGCTTATCCAGAAATTCCTCCATAAAAATATAAAAGAAGGTGACGTCATCTTCACTATGGGAGCAGGAGATATCTATAGTTGGCATAAAGCTATTGAAAGAGTCTTAAGAGAAAGGTTTAAAATTCAGTAATCACTAAAGGAGACTCCTATAAAAGGAGTCTCCTTCTCAAATTGGAGTACCCATTGTTTTTCTGTTAAAATTAAGCACTATGGAGAACCTAAGTATAAAAGGCGGAATACCTCTGGAAGGAGTCGTCAGCGTTTCCGGAGCCAAAAATGTGGCTATGAAAGTGATCCTAGCCGGCCTTTTAACGGAAGAAAAATTGACTATCCATGGCGTACCAGATATTTCTTCTGTAACCGGCACGGCAGATATAGTCAGACCCTTAGGCGTGAATGTAGAATTTACCAACCATACTCTGTGTATTGATCCCTTGCATATTTCTGGTATTGAAGTTCCTCTTGATATTGGTAGTCATTATAGATCAGCAACTATGGTTTTAGGACCTCTTCTTCAAAGATTTGGTAAAGCAAAAGTACCCAATCCCGGTGGTTGCAGACTGGGTCAGCGCCCCATTGATAGACACATTGAGGCTATCGAAAAAATGGGAGCAAAAATCACTTACAATAGTAATGATGGCTATTTTTATGCCAAAGCTGATAAGCTTCATGGTACACACCATAAATTTAATAAAAACACCCACACTGGTACAGAAGCTATGATATTAGCAGCAGTATTAGCCGAAGGCGAAACAATTATTGAAAATGCCGCATCAGAACCAGAAGTATATGATCTTGTCGCCCTTCTAAATCTTATGGGCGCTAACATACAAAGAGTAGCCGAAAGAAAGATAATCATAAAAGGAGTAAAAAAACTACATGGGGCAGAATTTACAATCATGCCTGATAGAAATGAAGTTGTTACTTATGCGATTGCAGCTCTGGCTACCCAGGGAGATATAATCATACGTGGAGCCCAAAGAGATAACTTAAAATCTTTCTTGCAAAAAGTTGACGAATCAGATGGTGGTTGGGAACCAATAGATAGCAACTCCACGAGATTTTATAGCAAAGGACCGTTAAAAAAAACCGACGTCATCACTAAACCACATCCGGGTTTCATGACAGATTGGCAAGCTCCCTGGGCACTACTGATGACTCAAGCTCATGGTACTTCTACTATCCATGAAACAATATTTGAGGATAGATTTTCCTATGTTACCGAGCTAAAAAGGATGGGAGCTAAAATATCTTTTGAAAATATCATTGTAGATAATCCGGAAGATTTATATAATTTTAATTACAATAAGTATGAAGCCAAGCCTCAGGTGATAAAAATAAAAGGACCAACACCTTTACACGAAGCTATACTCAAGATGTCCGATATTAGAGCGGGCGCAACTCTCATACTGGCAGCGCTTTGTGCCAAAGGCGAAAGTTATATCCATGGCCTAGATCATATAGATCGTGGTTATGAAAAAATTGATGAAAGACTACAAAAATTAGGAGCAAATATTAAAAGATTAAAGGAGTAATATGAAAGATATCCATGTCTTGATACTCGCAGGAGGAGATTCGACTAGATTTTGGCCCCTAGGAGACAAGCTTTTTCTCAATTTTTTAGGCAAACCCATACTATTTTATCGTCTTAAACAATTGCAAAAATATGGATTTAGAAATATCACTGTTGTTTGTAGTGAAGTAAACGAAAATAACTTTTTAATTTTTAAGCATGCATATCCTGAATTTCAATTTGAACTAGTTAAACAAGTCGATAAAAGAGGTATGGCCGGTGCTGTACTTTCGGCAGAACATTTAATAGATTCCAAAAGTGTTTTAATCATAAAACCTATCGACTTATTTGAAGATATATTGTTTGAAGAATTTAAAAGGCTTTTAGAAAAGAATAAACCCGAGCATATTTTGACAGGAGTGACTACTAATACTTATTTTCCTGGTGGCTATCTTGCGATAGAAAATGAACGCCTATTAAATATTGTTGAAAAACCCCACCCCGGCCAAGAGCCAAGTAATATAGTCAGAATAGTTTTTGATTATTTTCAGGATATATCCATCTTTCTCAAATTTTTGAAAGAATCCAAAACAACAAAAGATGAATTATAC
>JACQJU010000009.1 GCA_016204905.1 Candidatus Gottesmanbacteria bacterium
AGAATACGATGGCTCAGGAGAACCGATGGAGTTTACGCCGAGCGACTATTACAAACGCTTCATCTATGACCAAGATTTTGCAAAAGCCAAAGAAATGGGAATCAATAAAATCATCGGCCAGGGAAATACCATCAATAACATTTCTAAAGCTTATCCCGATGCTTCTTTTGTCGAATATCATTTTCCAGGATTTGATCCCAAATATGGTGGAATGGATTGGAGAAGCCTAAGATTGGTTTTTGAACAAAAAAAGGGTCAGTGGTTTTTAATTGGAATCATCCACGCGGAGTGGACCATTTAAGCTATTCTTCGTCTTGAGACAGAGCAGCCACGACAGAGATATCTTCGAGCGTTGTCGTATCTCCCGTAATTTTTCCTTCACTTGCAATTTGGCGAAGAAGGCGGCGCATAATTTTTCCACTTCTGGTCTTTGGAAGTTGCTTGGCAAATCGAATTTGCTCCGGCCTAGCCAAAGCCCCAATTTGAGTAACCACATGTTTTTTAAGCTCATCTTTAAGAGTCTCTGAAGGAGCTTGTCCACTGACTAACGTCACAAAAGCTACAACCCCCTGCCCTTTGAGTTCATGAGGAATCCCCACCACGGCAGATTCTGCAACAAAAGGATGACTCACCAGCGCCGACTCAATTTCTGAAGATCCCAGTCTATGGCCCGATACTTTAATCACATCATCGGCACGTCCCATAATCCAAAAATATCCATCTTCATCTCGCCTGGCTTCATCTCCAGTCCAATAGATTCCTGGAAATGTACTCCAATATTGTTGCTTGTATCGTTCATGATCGCCATAAATCGTTCGAAGCATCGCTGGCCAAGGTTTTTTGATCACAAGAAAACCTTGGGTGTTTACTGCGGCAGGACTTCCCTTATCATCAACGACGTCTGCCTCGACGCCAAAAAATGGTTTGTTAGCTGATCCGGGCTTAAGCGGGCTCGAAGGTAAAGGAGTAATCATCTGCATTCCCGTCTCGGTCTGCCACCAGGTATCCATGATGGGGCAGCGTTCTTTTCCGATCGTTTTGTAATACCACATCCACGCCTCGGGATTAATGGGTTCTCCGACTGATCCTAATATTTTTAAAGAACTTAAGTCATATTTATTGGGGATTTCATCACCGAGGCGCATCATGGCTCGTACAGCAGTAGGCGCTGTATAGAATTTGCTGATTTTGTATTTTTGGATGAGTTCCCACCAAATCCCGGGGTGTGGATAGTCGGGTGTTCCTTCGTAGACAAAAGTCGTCGCACCATTTATAAGAGGCGAATAGACAATATAGCTGTGACCTGTGACCCAACCGGCATCGGCTGTGCAAAACCAAATGTCATCGGGCTGAAGATTAAATATCCATTTGAGTGTTAGATATATTCCAACCATATACCCTCCATGCGCATGCAAAACTCCTTTGGGTTTTCCAGTTGATCCGGAGGTGTATAAAATAAATAATGGATCGGTTGCTTCCATGATCTCGGTTGAGCAGATGGTATCTGTCTTAGCCATAAGTTCGTGATACCAGAGATCCCGTACAGCGGTCATTAGGTTAGGGTTAGGAGGCCTGTTTGGTGAGGAGGTTAAGTTATTGGAATTGTTACTTTGCCCAACTTCATTTCCTATACTGGTTTCTTTACCCTTACCTTCAGACTCTATTCTCTTTACGACGATTACGTGTTCAATTGTGGGTATATCTTTAATCGCCTCATCCACTGTCTTTTTAGACTCGAGTACTTTGTCTTTGTAGGGATATGCGTTAGCGGTGATCACGAGCTTTGCTTGGGCATCGAGGATTCGATTTTTGAGGGCCTCAGATGAGAATCCGGAAAAAACAACCGAGTGGACCGCGCCAATTTTTGCACACGCAAGCATCGCGATAAACTGTTCAGGAATTCGGGGAAGATAGATGCTTACTTTGTCGCCCTTTCTAATGCCAAGTGATTTTAAGACATTGGCAAACTTACAAACCTGCTCGTTTAACTCACCGTAAGTATATTTTCTTTCACTTTTGTCTTGGCCGACCCAGATGTAAGCGAGTTTATCCTTTGTTGCAGTTTTCTGATGACGGTCAAGAGCGTTATTGACAATGTTGCATTGAGCACCCACAAACCAGCGCGCATAGGGAAAGTTCCACTCGAGGACTTTGTCCCACGGTTTAAACCAGGAGAGTTCGTGGGCGATATTTTCCCAAAAAGCCTCAGGATCTTCTTGTACTTCTTTATAGAGTTTTTCGTAGTCTTTGACGTAGGCTTGGTCAACGATTTCTTTTGAAGGAAGGATCATAAATTAATTCGACCAGATCTAGATAAAAAAGTCAATAACAAAAACACTACCCCCAAAAGGTATTGAATGCTATAGGTTTATTTTATATAATAAAAATATTCTATTATGGTAGGAATAACTGCAGAATTATCTTTAGCACGAGGGAATGTTTTAGAGCGTTCAAATGGTAATCTTAATAAGGGCGTACTCGTCAAAAGGCCAACTTTTATTAAAGATCTAATAAGACTAGATATTCTTGCTACTCCTGGAACGCCGTTACTTATACTTGGTCCGCGAGGAATCGGAAAAACAACTACTCTTCAACATGCCGAGCCAAACTCTTTAACCCCAGCTCTATATTATCTTGATGGAAATGGTCTTAAAGATGAGGTAATTAGAGCACATCTTCGTTCATTTATTCCAAAAAATACTTGTTATTCAAGGGGAGGTTTCGTTGTTATAGATCATTTTTATAAAGAAGAGGGAACTTACGTAGATCGAGCTGATAGCCTATTTAAAGATGGAATATTACAAAGACTGCATGAAAGTCGTTATCGAGTAGTCCTAACTGGAAGTAGAAGAAAATGGGAAGACAAATATAGACGAACAAATGGAGTTTTAAATTTTGTAGGTTTAGATTCGGGTGAAACTGGATGGCAGCTGCAGGCTTATCAATTTGGAGATGATATTATCGGAAGAATACAAAAAAAAGGCGAAGGGAATGCAAGCTTTAATATATTTGTTGCTGCGGCATTAAGTCGTACAGGAGATTTGGAATTCGCTTTTAAATTTGCAAGAAAAAAAATGGAAGATAGAAGTTGTAATCCTTATATTAGTTGGGAAGCATATATTCAAGAAAAACTGCAAGAATTGCCATTCAGGCAGTATCCGATTTAATGACTTATATTTTAAGTTTTAAAGTAAAGATTAATCGTTGGACAAATAACTTTTTCTTGTATATCATGAGTTTAAAATGTCTTCTTCAATTCTAATAACTGCAATTTGTCAAATGGAACAGTGTGGTGGGAGACAGAGTGGAGAATTGTATATATCAAACAACCCTACAGGTTTAAAAGTTTCGCCCTCACCCGATCTTTTATTTCTTTTAGGTGATCATCTTCATGATACTTTTTTCTTTTATTCCAGTCAAACCTTTCTTACTCCAACAATGCGCCCACTAGGATTATTACACATCGAAGGACAAACGTGTTCGTTTAGGATGCTCGAAGGACAAACATCTCAAGAATTTCTTCTGCGTGCTGGACTTACTGAGAGATCTGCTGCGAGAAGGATTGAGGGATGAGTTTATCTTTCGGATCCTTTTTCTACTTAAAATTACGTGGGATGTCAAGTTGAAAACTCTTTACATTTTTGCCAACATTTATAGGAGGTTTGTAGACAATAGTGTCATATTCTTTCGAGGTTATCATTCTAATTTCTAGTACACCTTCGCCCGATAAAACATTTCTTATTGGAAGAGGATATCCAAGGCCAGAAGTATTTCTGAACTCAACATAGTGTTGGTGAGCTGGTGAGTCGAAAATTGGCTTGGTTGATTCTATCATCCTGTCGGTCACCAGAGCATAATATTGGTCTCTCCGCGTATCATTTAGCATGATATCAGCAATTTTTGTTTGAAAATGATAATCGACGGGTATTTCATCGTCTTTCATTGAAATGTAAACTGTATATGCCTCAGGTTTTCTTTTAGGATGAGTGTTATAAACAACCTGAACAGCTCTTCGCGCTCGATTGGAGTCTTCACATACTCCAATCACATGCAAATCAAGATCCTCAATTTTGTTTTTTGGAGCCTGTCGAGCAACTGTAACAAGCGCATATGCGTCGTTTAGATTAAAAAAGTTTGGAGACCCTTCAAATCCTGCAAAGACAAAAGCAGAATAGTTTTGAGGGTTGAAAATCAATCTCCATGAAAGTGTATCTAGGCGAAACTGTTCTTTAAGTTCTTCTCTTAATCCTGCTCCAAGCTCATTTTGTAAGCTTTGATTTACAGCATCGAATCGGAATGAATGCGGACTAACAAGTTGATCTGATTGAATGCTTGCACTATAAAGGAGGTCTTTTATTGTTATCATGGGCCGGTTTTCTGTAAGTTCCTGACCGGCTCCTAAAATCCCGTGTTGTCTCAGAATGTCAATCATTGTAGCCAATTATATCATACGGAAGGCTTATTTACGCTCATTTTTACTTTTTGTAAAGATAAATAAATTAATGATATACTAACGATCGATAACATATGAATGAAAATCCAAAACAACTTGAGGAGACAGTACTTCCCGAAGGCGCAAATTTTTATTTACAATATCCATTTTTAGAACTACCTCAACTAGCACAAAGGAGAAGAATTCAAGTTAATGATATATATGGACTTCTTACAGGAATAGCAGGATACTATGGAGAAATTGTTCGTCGCGAATTTGCGCCTAGACCATTGTTCGAAGGTGAAGTTCCTCAAGAACTGATTGACCCTCAAAATAATTATAAAAATGCTTATCTAATGCTGTATGTCCTTATTCGAGATTTTCCCAATTATACTCGTGGGATTTCACAAGTTTGGGACAGATACTCAAGTATCATTAATGTAATGCTTCGAAGGCTCGATTTGAGAGATGTCAACAAAGAAGATGAGATTGCTGATTTTTACGCAGATATTCTCCAGACGCTCCTGGAGGAACCTCTGTGGCCATATTATGTTATGCTTAAAAAACAACCTCAAGCTTTTTATAATGATGATGGAAGTTTTAACACAGCTCACTTTCCAAAGAAATATGGATATAAATCTCTGCCTCCGACTTTTTTAAGCTGGAAAGAACCTTTTATACGATCTAGATCTCGATTCAAACACACTGGACTTAATGAGCTGTTAAAAGGACTTTCGTTTTACAGGGAGGACGATTTAGGTGAAATGAACAACTGGGCAAAAACAATTGCCTCCAATATAAGACCTGAGAGAACGAAGCCATCGCTTCAAATATCAAGAAAAAAGTAATTAACGTGTTACTTGGTAACTTTTTACCTTTTGAAGCAAGTCTTTTGCATAGGAGTCTTCTTCGAAATGCTTTCGCACTGGTTCAAGGAGTTTGTCGAGAAATTCGATTGCTTTTTGTTTGATGTCGAGAGGATGGATTTGTTTTTCTTTAAAAAGCCTCTCGAGATTTTCGTAGCTGTTTAAGATAACCGGTCCTCCAAATTTTGCTGGCCGCTCAACTACTATGTTTTGAAGACCTAATCGTTCAAGCGACTCAAATAAAATATATTTGTAGTACTCGAGCACAGGGTTTTCTTCGACTACTCCTTCAGGACAATAGGCTTTGCTGATTTTTCGTTTGATGTCTTCTGTAGTATCGGTCATAAAAATGGCAGAGTCGGGGAGAGACTTGGACATCTTCAGAGCGATCGTCCTTGAGATTTTATTATTTAATTTTGCCAACTCTTTTCGCTCGGATATGTCTTCTCGCACATGCATCAAGCTAGTAGGCTTTGTATTGTCCATCGATTTGGCAGCCACGCGTGACATGTGACTCGAATCCGCATCCTTCGCTCTTTCATTTTTCATATTTGATATTTGATATTGAGGTTTGTTTAATCCCATTAACATGTGGTGGCTGACAACAACAGGCTTCCAAAAGCCAAGTTGAGGGCCGATCTCGCGGGCGAGCATGTTGAGCTTGCGCTGATCCATGCCAAGTTGGGTGATTTTTGCCCCCAACATAAAAATGTCAGCAACCTGCATACATGAGTAAATAATATTTGCTCCTGTAAGGTTGTCGAGTGATTCTTGACGTCCCATCATCTCGGCTGTTCTGATAAAGCGGCGTAGAAGATTAGTTCTTCCTACCTGAATTACGAGCTTCCAATAGTCAGGATTTTTGACCATATCAGAAGCCCAGAGAAATTCTACCTTCGAAAGATCCATTCCGGAGGCCTTCCAAACTTCTATGAAATATTTGCCAGTAGTTTTTATCTTTTCAAGATCTCCACCCAATTTGTTATTAGCCAACGCATGCCAATCAGCAACCCACATGCGGAATTTAATTCCGGCCTTAGTCATTTTATTAACGTTTATTGCTTTTAAGATGCCTTGAGCAATGTGAATCTGGCCTGAGGGCTCAAAGCCGTCGTAGGCAATGAGTTGTTCACCACTTTCAAGCAGTTTCAGGAGTTCATCTTCTTGTACAATTTCTTCTCCAACCTGCTTGATGAGATTAAGCCTTTCTTCTGTAGTCATTGGAGTTTATTATAAACAAAAAAAGAATAATATATTTTTGATTTTTAAAAGGGGTAAGACACGATGTGATGTAAGTACTTGACAAATGACTTTTGTTATGAGTATGATGAAATACATTGATCAGTCATATCGATAAACTTAAAGTGCGCCATATTGTCTTCTTATCTCTTCTTGTCGTAGTTGGTGTCTATTTGGCGACTAATTCTTATGTTTATTTCAAAGTAAGCCGACTTATAAGTGAAGCGCAAGAGATTAATAAGGGACAATCAGAATCGAACGATAGACTTCCTGAATTTTTAGCAAATGAAGTTCTTGTAAAGGTGAAAAAAGAGACACGGCAGAAAATAAAAGAAAATCCTAAAGATACGGGGTTAAGTTCCTTAAATGATATATTTACTCGCCACAAAGTCACAAGTTTTCAGAGAATCGCAAAATCAGGGCCTCGATCGAGCAAAGAGGCAGAGATATTTTCCTGGTATCTTGTTCGACTGACAGAGGAGTCTGCCATAATCTCTGGATCATTCGACGTCAAAACAAGTTTGCTCACCTCAAAGAATCCGAAAGCTTCAACATTAAGAAATTTTATGTCTGATTTGAAAAACGACAGCAATGTTGAAACATTTGAACCAAATTTTGTCGTCACTGCTTTACAAAGTCCTTCACCCACAGGTTCTTCAGATACAGAACCACCAACAGCCCCTCAAATCTATATTAGTCGGGTAAATAGCCCAACCTTAGTTTATTTACAATGGTATCCATCAACTGATAATGTGGGAATAAATGGGTATAAAGTATATGAAAATGGTGTTCTTCGTTATACATTACCTGGTACTTGGACCAACGTCCAAATGACGGTTAACCCTAATACTACCTATACCTACTATCTGACAGGAGTAGATCTGGCAGGAAATGAAGGACCTGCTTCTAATCAAGTTACCTTGACTACCCCGCCGCTCGATTCTAGTCCAACTCCAACAGTAACTCCATTTATAAGTCCAACACCCAGCCTTGCGCCGACTGGGACAACGGGTCCCTCGGGACCATCAGGAGGTACTGGAGCAACAGGGCCAACCGGTGTAGTAAATGATCCTTATTATGCTTCCTATGGCTCATGGGGACAACCATATGCAGATATGTGGGGGATGAAGAAAATAAACCCTGAAGGAGTCTGGAGCCAGACTACAGGATCTACGTCGGTTGCGGTTGCTGATATTGATACGGGCGTTGACCGCAATCATGAGGATCTTAAAGATAACATGTGGGTAAATACTGGTGAGACGCCAGGCAACGGAACAGATGATGACGCAAATGGATTTGTCGATGACTACTATGGCTGGGATTTTGTCAATAATGACAATGATCCAATGGATGATCATGGTCATGGAACCCATACCGTAGGTACGATAATGGCTGTTGGCAACAATGGTTTAGGCGTTGTAGGAGTCAACTGGGTAGGCAGAATCATGGCGATTAAGTTCCTCAACGGAAGCGGCAGCGGTACCTTGAATGGGGGAGCCAGCGCACTTACCTATGCTGCAGATATGGGAGCAAGACTTTCCTCCAATAGTTGGGGGTGTAACTGTCAAAGTGCCATTATCGATGATGCGGTGAAATACGAACATGACAAGGGTATGGTGGTTGTTGTTGCCGCCGGAAATAGTAATAGTGATGCTTTGAATTTCTCTCCCGCATCGATCGAACGTGCGACCACGGTTGGGGCAACAGATGTATCCGATGCCAAAGCATCTTTTTCAAATTATGGAGCTAAAATTGATGTAGTTGCGCCTGGCGTCGATATCCTCTCGACAAAATCTTCACTGGGAACTGTATGTTCAAGTACAGTAATTGGTACGAATTATTGCCGCTTATCTGGAACATCGATGGCAACTCCGCATGTTGCAGGATTGGCAGCTCTTCTTCTTGCGAAAAATCCCGGACTCACCAACGAAGAGATCCGTCAGTTGTTACGGGCTGGCGCAGACGATCTTGGGTCTTTGGGAAAAGATAATACCTTTGGATACGGGAGGATCAATGCAGCTAATACGTTTACACTTGTTAAACCATTGACATCGTTTATCTCAAGTCCAAGGAATAGATATAAAGCGCTCACTTCAATAGTTGATATCAAGGGGACTGCCTCAGGAAGCACCTTTTCTCGTTATACGCTTTCAATAGGAGCAGGAAGAAACCCAACAAGTTGGACAGAGGTAGCAAACTCTACAAACCAGGTTACGAATGCAACGCTTGCTACAATCGATCTTTCTTCTTATTCTGCTGGGTTATATACCATACGTTTGACTGTTGAGGATACGAGTGGAAAGACGTATGATTTTTTTATCTATGATTTAGAGAGAGTCTCATCTCCTCCAACCCCAACCAGTACACCAACGCCGCTTGCTAGTCCAACTCCGACCCCATTGCTACCGACTCCGACTCCTGATCTTCAAGGACCAACTGTTTCGATCACCTACCCCCCAGATGGGGCAATAGTAAAACGATTAAGTGTGGTGAATATTACTGCAACGGCAGTAGATCCGTCAGGCGTGGTAAAGGTAGTATTTTATATAAACGGTAAGTTGAAGTGTACTATTAGTACACCAAATCTTAATTCTTATCCCTGCAGTTGGGCGGTACCTGCAAAGAAAGGTGTCGTCTATACGATCCAAACGACGGCGTATGATACTCTTGGTAATAGCGCCTCAACGAGCATAAAGGTAACTTCTCAATAAATTTTAGATAAAAAAGTTATTTCTTCTCCGATTTGTTTGATGAGATTTAATCGCTCTTCTGTAGTCATAGGGAGATTATAGCATAAGAAAAAGGAGATATTTACAAATAAAAAATCCCTTCACAAGGGGCAATTTAACTTTTTTGGAAATGACACCAGAAAAAAACCCTAAAGAACCACCACAATGGTCTAAACGTCCAGAGGTAAGAGTTCACGATCTTTGACAAAACTGTATCATTCTGTGTCATCCTGAATTTATTTCAGGATCCGATCTTTAGTTAATTTAGATTATCAAAAACCTAAAAACAGATGCTGAAACAAGCTCAGCATGACAACGGCTGTGTCAAGAAGTGTGAACTCTTACCCTACTTAAATACATTTGACACAAAAAAATATTTTGTTATACTATGATTAATTAGTTAGTTTTCGTTTTTTCTTTTTTGTATCTGCGAATTTACGCAATCCACAAAAAGGTAACGATTATAAAAGATACTCTGTGATTCAGCTTCTTAATTTAAATACAGTAAATAGTCAGCCATATCTTACTTCAAGACTTAACTCAATCTTATTCACTCGTCGTCTTGAAGAGCGATTCTTTGGTGGGACGTCAAACGTCCCAGCCAAGTTTGACTTGGCGGACGTAAGAAACTGTAAAACTCAATTATATTCGTTAACAGTTTCTAACGAGAGGCGGTGAGATAGAGTGAACAAAAAATTATACGTAGGTAATCTTCTTTATGAAGTAACCGATGAAGAGCTCAAAACTCTATTTGCTCAGGCTGGAAATGTGGTCTCAGCCACAGTCATCCGTTATCAAGACACAGGCCGATCAAAAGGATTCGGATTTGTCGAGATGGAGACTGAAGAGGCTGCTCAAAAAGCAATCGACAGCCTAAATGGTCAAGACAATAAAGGTCGAAAACTCGTCGTATCTGAAGCTAGACCCCCAAGACCAAGAAATGACTTTGGTGGTGGAGGAGGCGGATATCGAGGTGGAGGAAGACGAGGAGGCTATGGAGGCGGTGGAGATATGGGAATGCAAGGTTGAAATAGAATTGAGGTAAAGGCAAAGAAGCCAGTTTGGGAAAGGAGATTAGGAAATTTGGATTTTTAATTCAAAAGACCAACTTCAAACTTCAAACTTCTATACAAGCTTCCTAACCTTTTAATCTTAGACTGATTTCAGTAGATAGCTAGCTCCATACAAGGTATGGTTATGGGGCTAGAGATTTGCTTTGTTGTTGTCTTTCATAATTTTTTTGTTAAACTTTCTTCCGTTTACATATCGGGTGCGTAATTTGAGGTTGAAATTATGAAAGGATTATGATACTATAGGACAATATGAAAGAAAGCACTCCGTTTATTATTCGCATAGTTGATGAAAATTCTCCACTTGTTGTATGTAGTCCGGGAGTCCTACTTAACCATCAACCAATGGCGAAATTATATGCTCAGTTGATCGGAGTGGAATATGCCCTAGCTGAGTATGTTGGAGGAATTGCCGGAGTCCAGCGTGAAAAAGATTCTCTAGAATATTATTTTATAGACGGCATGGTTGCCATGATGCCAGCAACAAAGACACAATTCCTACTGGCTCAACAGGTGGACGTAGTGATAGTTAATAAGCCTAAATGAGAATACTAAGAAAAATTTAGCGAAAAATATTTAATTTTTCCTACTTCAAATCTAAAAATTGCTTTCCCTTAATAACTTCTCAAATACTTTTCATTAAATCTACATAAAGTCGCAGAAATAATTGCTTACTTGGTATATCTTGACAACTGTACATTTAAGTGTATATTTTAATGTATATGAATTACATCACTACTACCCAGTTAAGAACAAAATCATCAGAGCTAGTAGAGACTCTTAAAAAAGGAGGATCGGTTTCTTTGATTCACCGTTCAAAAGTTGTTGCTGAGATTAGACCGAAAAACGAACCAAAACCACTTACGAAATTTGACATCAAAAAATTACAAAAATTAGCAGAAAAACTCAATTTACCTAAAACTTCCTATAAAGAAAGGGAGAAAAGATATAGAAACCATTTAACAGAAAAATATGGCAAGGGTCTTTCTTGATACGAATTATTTTATTGACTCAATTCACAGAAAACCTGAACGCAGAATTGTAACCTCTTTGGAAAATCACATAGTATACATCTCTCCTTTATCGCTTCATATTTATTGCTATATCTATAAGCTAAAAATTCCAGACAGGAGGGTTAGTGCCCAGAGAGATACATTCCAGATTGTAGAACTTTCAGAGGACATCGTAGATAAATCTTTGATCGGGCCAACGCCAGATTTTGAAGATAATGTACAGCTCCATAGCGCAGCTTCGGCAGAATGTGATTTTTTCTTAACAGAAGATAAACAGTTACTTAAATTGACCTTTTTTGGCAAGGTACAGCTTGTGAATAATCTGATAAGAGATTAATATTTACCACTTCTTTTTGGTGTGGGCGAGAAATTTCCTTTTAAAATTTTGTTTGATTTCGTTGTTATAATAGGATAAAATACGAATATGTCGACAGAATTTTTCTCACTAAAAGATTTTAACCACGTACGTGAAGTGGTACTCAAAACAAGAGGAGAATATTTACGACACCTAACAAATCCTTCAATCGGAGTTTATTGGGTTGTAGGACCTCGAGGAAGCGGTAAGACAAGCTTAGCATTGACTGCGGCAGCAGAATTGAAAAAAATGGAATTCAGCCTATTTTTGCCAGTTTTGGACAAAAACCACGAGACTATCAGGTGTATAAGGATTCTTATTTTTTCCTAGATCATGTTAACGGTCATCCTAAACAGGAAGCTTTAGATTTTGAAAACTGGATTACTAGTCAACTGGGAGACAATACTCATTACGACCAGTTTTATAAAGTGAATGAAGCGTTAGGTAGGCCGAATAAAAGGGTAGGATTAGTTATCGACGACTTTGGCGAGGATAGAAAATATCCTAATAAAGATGGAGATAAAAGAGACACGATAACATGGTACTTACTAGTCAATCAAATTCTAGGAAACATTGTGTACAATGGCGGAGTTGTTCTACTAACCTCAACCCATGATGATATGAACTATCGACCTTTGGTAGATTTGAATTTAGTTAGATCAAAGAGAAAGTTTAAACAGGATAATTTGGTTGCTTATGGAAAAAAGGAATTAGAGTCGTATCTTAAAAGATTTCATCCTGGTAAAGTACAAGATACTAAGCAGATCTTAAAGCTAAGCGGAGGAAATCCATTAGCTGCTGAAATTATTGCTTCGACAACTAATCCTCATGACTTCAATGCGGTTATACAAGAATTTCTCATATCCTGCGGCATCGAGATAAATGCAGCTAATAGTGTGAAGGAATATTTGATCGCTTTATCGAGTCATAATGGACCTATTAGCAATAGCCATGCACAAAAATTAATTGGTAAACAATTAGGTAGAGATATTTCCTTTCGTGAGGCGGGAGATATTTTAGGTATGTTGGATGGTTATGGATTAATCCACTCTCGATATCTTGACTTGGCAGTAAGGTCTCTAATTCAAAATTATAGAGAATAGGCTAAAAGTTTAGATCGGATATGATATGGCTGAAGCGAGTCGTCAATTAGATGAACTTATCAGTAAAGCTAAGTTTTTAGATCGATTATTCGACACGATTACTCAGTTTCCCAAAAAAATTGATCCTAAAGAATATACTCATGAATTGGCCGGATACATTCATGCAGATAATTGCTATCAATTTTTAAGGAGAGATTCTTACTATGGATCTCTTTTAAGTCCTGATGAAACATTGGAAAGGTATAGAACAATATATCCGAACAAAACCGTTGAGATTTCCTACTGTGGACAATCGATCAAAGGCATTACTGTTCCCGATGGAGTGTTATTGAATGGTGAAGGTATGGTGAAGGTAATGTAAGTTATGTTTTTGAATATACAGCTCGAGACATTGTCGCTATTGCAGGTAGATTTAGTACATGGAATGATATCATAAGATTTAACAGAGGGAAAAAAGAGGGAATTATTCAAGCAACGCGAGTGATTTTTGTAGAACCAGATCCAGGAAGAGCTCGACCAACTTTCGAACATGTTTTTCAAAAAACTGGGGGAAAAGCTGAAGTAGTATTTACCGATTACAATTGGCACGATTTGGGAATAACTACTGATAAAGTTTTTAACTTTCCCATCCAAGATAGAAATAATCTTAGTCTTGCACAAGGAATAGAATTGAGAAATCAAAGAGGTTAATTATAAGAAAGAAAAACTTCATTTTTAAGTTTTTGAAATTGACTTAGCTCAATTGTTTCTCGAATATTTCTCATCAAATCTGCGTAAAAGTGGTACAGATACAGACATACTTGACAAAAGAATTGTTGTATTGTACCATTACATACATAAATGCGTAAGAGCATTGACATATCGAGAATTGAGTTTAGCGATTTTAATTGGGATAAAGGAAATTGGCGAAAGAATTGGCTAAAACATAAGGTAACTACAGATGAAAGCGAAGAGATTTTTTATAACGAACCTATTCTTTTTTTTAGAGATGAGCAACATTCACAAAAAGAAGATAGATTCATAGCTTATGGAATAACTGATAAGGAAAGACTACTTACCGTTGTTTTTACTATAAGAAAAACAAATATAAGAATTATTTCAGCTAGAGATCAGAGCAAAAAGGAAAGGAGGATCTATGAAACTAAAAAAAATACCCAAATTTAATAATGAAGATGAAGAAAGAGAGTTTTGGGCTACTCATGATACGACCGATTATTTTGATACTTCTCGTCCAATAGAACTAAATCTCACTAACCTTAAAAGATCAACAAGGTCGATAACAGTGAGGCTACCAGATTGGCTCGTCAATAGATTGAAAATATTAGCAAATAAAAAAGATGTGCCTTATCAGTCGCTTCTTAAAATGTTTCTTGCCGAAAAAGTTAAAGAGGAGATGAGGTTAACCTAATAGAATAGTAAAACTTTTTCTTTCAATTCAGAAAATTTTCCTTGCTGAATGGCTTCTCTTATTTTCTTCATCAAATCTGCGTAAAATTGGATGTTGTGGACTGTCGCAAAGAAAAAGCCACGGGGATCCTTTAATTGGAATAATTGGGCTAATTGGTCATATTTGACCGATTGGATACAGGTAAGACATTTACAATGTTTCTCCAAAACTTCGTTAACATTTCTCATTTTCTTAATATTTATACGGCCTTTTTTAGTGTAGAGAACTCGGTGCCGGGCTTCGCGGGTTGGTATGACGCAATCAAAAAGATCAACACCTCGCTGAACTGACTCGAAAATATCTCGTACCTGGCCAATACCAAGAAGATGACGTGGTTTTTCTTCGGGAAGAAGTGGGATGGTCCACTCAAGAACTCTGAAAACGTCTTCTTTAGTACGACCAAGTGAACCCCCAATGCCAAATCCTGATACGTCTTGATTTCCGACAAATTGAGCAGATTCTTTTCGCAAATCTTCAAAATAACCTCCTTGAACGATGCCAAATAGAGCTTGAGGATTGTAAGAAAGCTCGATACCATTTTTTTCGACCGCCTCACCCAACAGATAGGGCCCAGGCGATTGTCTCAAAAAAGGTATCTTCGCTTTCTTTAATTCCGTGAGACAGCGTTTTAACCATTCGTGTGTTCTTTCCAGGGCCTTTTTTGTATATTCATAGCTGTTCAGAGGCGAAGTACATTCGTCAAACGCAAAGATTATATCTGCTCCAATCTTTTTTTGCAGTTCGATTGATTTTTTTGGAGTCAGAGTAATTTTTTTCCCATTAAATGGAAACGTTACGCCTTTTTCAGTTATGACAAGTAGATTATTTTTATCTCCATAACTCGTTTGCTCACCGGGAAAAATATTTGCGACTTTTCCGACCCTATGAATTTTGCTAAAGCCCATTGAAAATACCTGGAATCCTCCGCTATCAGACATGATCGGTTTTTGAAAGTTTGCAAAGTCGTGGATTGGACTTATTAGCCGAATTGGTCTAATTTGTTTTGTCCAAAGATGAAACGTGTTGACGATAATAAGATTTACTGGAAGTTTAGGTAGAATTTCTTTTGGAATCGATTTTAACTCTCCCTCAGTTGCGACAAAAGCAAGCTCTGGGGTCAAAAGTTTGCCGTGAGGAGTATTAAATTCTCCCCCTCTAGCTTTTGTTTTTTTATCTTTGGCTAAAATATTAAATTCAAACATAGCTGAGATTCATATTATAATAGTCGAGATGAGGAAATATAGATATATCTCAGTCGCTGGAACAATGGGAGTTGGCAAGACGACGTTGGTAAAAATTATTGCCAAAGAGTTTGGTCACAAACCAGTTTTAGAAAATTTTTCTGCAAATCCTTTTCTTCCCAAATTTTATAAAGACATGAGGCGTTGGGCTTTTCACTCACAGATGTTTTTTTTGAAAGAGAAGATAAGTCAAATAAGACAAATAAGTCTAATGAGAGAAACTAAAATAGTCCAAGATACACCGATCTATGAGGATGTTTTTTCCTATGCAAAAGCTCAGAAGCTTTTAGGCAACATGAGCAATGATGAATGGAAGCTCTATTTTGATTTTTATAAAAGCTTCGAGGATGATTTAATCAGACCTGATCGGATCATTTTTCTGTCGGCCTCTATTGAAGGTATTTATCAAAGGATTGCTCAAAGGACCAGAGACTATGAGGTTAAAAAGAAGAAAAAAGAGTTTTTGAGATACCTGAAGGTTCTTGACGGATTAAATCGAGGGTGGATAAAGAATATTAAAAAGAAGATCAAGATTGTTGAGATTGATACGGAACATTTTGACTACGTAAAAAATAAAAAAGATAAA